>JBDSLQ010000241.1:0-17437 GCA_039916285.1 Caldimonas sp. | reverse complement strand
GGAAGTAGCCCATCAGGAGCCATGTCGCAAACGGGATGAGGAACGTCGGGTAGGTGAGGATCAGCGCCCAGCGCGTGTCGAAGAGCCCGAGCTGGTAGACGATCGCGGCCAGCGGGATGAACAGAATCGACGGCGGCACCAGGTAGGCGAGGAAGATCGAGAGGCCGACCTGCTTGGCGCCGGAAAAGCGCAGCCGCTCGATCGCGTAGGCGGCGAACACCGAGCAGGCGAGCGAGAAGAAGGTGGCGACCACCGAGACCAGCACGGTGTTCCACATCCACTCGGGATACGCGGTGTGGAAGAGCAGCTTGTTGAAGTGGGCCAGCGTTGGCGCGATCACCCAGAACGGGTTGCCGGTGCGCGACAGCAGCTCGTTGTCGGGCTTCACCGACGTGATCGCCATCCAGTAGAACGGGAACAGCAGCACGATCAGGAAGACGACGAGCGGCAAGTAGATCGTCACGAGCTTGCGCGACGGCGTCTCGAGGTAGGCCATGCCGACGCTGTCGCTCGTCGCTGCCCTTGTCGGCACGGGAGCGTTTGCCTGCGCTGCTGCGTCGCTCATTTGTCCTGCCCTCCTTGCTGCCAGGCACGCCGCTGCAGCCCGAAGTAGCTGACCATGATCGCGGCGAGCAGGAACGGGACCATCGCGATCGAGATCGCCGCGCCTTCGCCGAGCGCGCCGCCCGAGATCGCGCGCTGGAACGAGAGCGTCGCCATCAGGTGGGTCGCGTTCAGCGGGCCGCCGCGGGTGATGACGTAGATCAGCTGGAAGTCCGTGAAGGTGAAGAGCACCGAGAACGTCATGACGACGGCGATGATCGGCGTCAGCAGCGGCAGCGTGACGTGGCGGAACTGCTGCCAGCGCGTCGCGCCGTCGATCGCCGAGGCTTCATAGTAGGACGGAGAGATCGTCTGCAAGCCGGCGAGCAGCGTGATCGCGACGAACGGGACGCCGCGCCAGACGTTGGCGGCGATCACCGCCAGGCGCGCGTTCCAGGGCTCGCCGAGAAAATCGATGTACCTGTCGATCAGCCCCATCTTCACCAGCATCCAGCTGATGATCGAGAACTGGGCGTCGTAGATCCACCAGAAGGCGATCGCCGAGAGCGCCGTCGGGACGATGTACGGCAGCAGGATGACGGCGCGGAAGAAGGTCTTGAAGCGGATGTTGCGGTTGAGCAGCAGCGCCAGCCACAGGCCCAGCCCGAACTTGAGGACGCTCGCGACGAAGGTATAGAAGAGCGTGTTGAAGAGCGCCAGGCGGGTGACCGCGTCGCCCCACAGGAACTGGTAGTTCTCCAGGCCGATCCACTGGCCATCGCGGCCGACCTTGGCGTCGGTGAAGCCGAGCCAGAAGCCCAGCCCGAGGGGGTACGTCAGGAAGACGATCAACAGCAACGCCGCCGGCAGCATGAACAGCAGGCCGAGCGCGTTGCGGTTGTTCTGTAGTCTTTCGAGAAAGCTCATGAGTCAAAAAGACGGCGGCTCGCGGGCACGGGCCGGAGCCGAGTCGAGGGGTCATGCAGGCACAGCGATGCTTGATCCCTCGGACGAAGCCAGCGTGGGACATCGGCCGGCATTACGCCGGGCGAAGAAGCTCGTCAAACGCGGTAGTAACGCTCCGCCCGCTTCTGCGCTCGCTCCATCGCCTCCTTCGGTGTCTTCGAGCCGCTGATCGCCTCGGCGACCATGTTGATGACGATGAAGTCTGCGGCCGCGCCCGCCGACGCGTACCCCAGCTTGCCGGCATAACCCGCCGGCCGCATGTTCTTCACCGCGTCGCGGTAGGGCGTGTTCTTGGGATCGGAGGTCCAGATGGGCAGCTTTGAGTAGCCGTCGAGCGGCGTCGCGACATAGGCTTGGGCACCCGTCAGCCACGGCCCGAATTGCTCCTGTTCCATCATGAAGCGCAGGTACTCCTTCGCCGCCTGCGGATACTTCGTGTACTTCATGATCATCTGGTTGAAGAAGATGGTCGACTCAGTCGACACGCCGACCGGTCCGATCGGGTACACGGCGTGCTGGATGTCCGACGCCATCTCCTTGACCTTCGGATCGGTGGAGTTCTTCGCGGCCACGTAGATCGAGATACCGTTGTTGGTGACCGAGATCTGGCCGTCGAGGAACGCCTTATTGTTGTTCGGGTCGAGCCAGGACAGGGTGCCCGGGATGAAGGTCGCATAGAGCTCCTTGCCGTACTCGAGCGCCTTCAACGTCTCCGGGCTGTCGATGACGACCTTGTTGTTGGCGTCGACGAGCTTGCCGCCGAACGACCAGACCAGCCAGTTGCACCAGAGGCCGTCGCCGGTGGCGTTGCCGAGCGCCATGCCGCCGGGCGTGCCCTTGGCATGCAGGGCCTTCATCATCTTCAAGAAGTCGTCCGTGGTCTTCGGGAAGGAGTCGAAGCCGACGGCCTTCACCATGCTTTCGCGATAGACCATCATCGCTCCGGCGGCGCCGAGCGGAAGACCAATCCATCTCTTGCCGTCCTGCTTGAGAAAGGCCTGACCGGCCGGGTACCAGCCACCGTACTTCTTGCCGAGGTACTCGGCCAGGTCGGTGACGTCGAGCAGCTTGTCCGGATAGAGATTCGCATCGTCGTTGGTCGACAGGATGATGTCCGGCCCGGCGCCAGTGTTGGCCGCGACCGCGGCCTTCGGCCGCACGTCTTCCCAGCCCTCGTTGTCGACGCGGACCTCTATCCCGGTCTTCTCGATGAACTTCTTGACGTTGACCATGTAGGCGTCGATGTCGCCCTGCACGAACCTGCTCCAGCGCAGGACGCGCAGCTTGGCGCCCTTCTCGGGCTTGAGCACCAGGTTCTGCGCCGCGGCCGGCGTCGACAGGAGGCCCGCGCCGACGCCGGCGACCGCCGCCGCCCCTGCCGAACCTTCGAGAAACTTGCGCCGGTTGAAAGTGGAATCGCTCATCGGAGTCTCCTGTCTGCGTTTGAATTTGCTGTCGTGGAAAGAAAAGACGGCCGTGCCGCGCTCAGGCGGCGAGCCGTTCGCCGCTGCCGGCATCGAACAGATGCGCCCGCTCGAGGTCGGGCAGGAGGTGGATCGTGCTGCCCGGCGCGAAGTCGTGACGTTCGCGAAACACCGCCGCCATCTCCGTGTTGCCGTGACGGCAGGCGACGAACGTATCGGCGCCGGTCGGCTCCATGACGACGACGCGCGACGCGATGCCGCCTTCGCTGGCCAGGCGAAGATGCTCGGGCCGGGTGCCGAGGACGACCGGCTGGCCGTCGCTGCCGCCGGCGCCGCGCGGCGCCGCCAGCAGCGTGCCGTCGTCGAGGACGAGGCTGGCCGCGCTGCCCTGCCGGCGCAACGTGGCGGGAAGAAAATTCATCGCCGGCGAACCGATGAAGCCGGCGACGAAGACGTTGCTCGGGTGGTCGTAGAGATCGAGCGGCGAGCCGACCTGCTCGATCCGGCCATCCTTCATGACGACGATGCGGTCGCCCATCGTCATCGCCTCGATCTGGTCGTGGGTCACGTAGACCGAGGTGGTCTTCAGCCGCTGGTGCAGCTCCTTGAGCTCGCTGCGCATTGCCACACGCAGCTTGGCGTCCAGGTTGGAAAGCGGCTCGTCGTAGAGGACCACCTGCGGGTCGCGCACGATCGCCCGGCCCATCGCGACGCGCTGGCGCTGGCCGCCCGAGAGCTGGCGCGGATAGCGATCCATCAGCGCCGACAAGGCCAGGATCTCGGCAGCCCGGCCGACCTTCTGGTCGGTGGTCTCCTTGTCCGTCTTCGCCAGCATGAGCGAGAAGGCGAGGTTCTGGCGCACCGTCATGTGCGGGTAAAGCGCGTAGTTCTGGAACACCATGGCGATGTCGCGCTCTTTCGGGGGCACGTCGTTGACGCGCTTGTCGCCGATGAGTATCTCGCCCGAGGTGATCTCCTCGAGGCCGGCGATCATTCGCAGCAGCGTCGACTTGCCGCAGCCCGACGGCCCGACGAGCACCGTGAAAGAGCCGTCGGCGATGTCGATGTCGACGCCATGCAGCACCGCGGTCTCGCCGAAGCTCTTCCTGACCGACTTGATCGTGACGCTCGCCATGGGGGTGTTTCGATGCGGCAGAAGCCGCGCCGGGGGAGTATCGGCAACGGGCCCGGGCGCCGCCATGAGGGCAAACCGGTAGATCGCCGGCAATGCGGATTCGTATGATGACCTGACCACCATGTTCAATCGCGCCAGCGTTGCTCCCGCGTCGCCAACGCTGCCGCTGGTCGCCGAGCGCCTGTCCGACCAGCTCGCCGCCCGCCTGGGCGGCCAGATCGACGCCGGCGCCTTTCGCCCCGGCGATCGCCTGCCGACCGAGCAGCGCCTGGCCGAGGCGCACGGCGTCTCTCGCACCGTCGTTCGCGAGGCCGTGCACCAGCTTCGCTCGCGCGGGCTGGTCCGCTCGCGCCAGGGTTCGGGCGTCTATGTCACCGCCGCGCCGGCCGGAGAAGCCTTCACGCTCGACCTCGCGCTGATCGATTCGATCGACGACGTGCTGCGCGTGCGCGAGGTGCGCCGCGCCCTCGAGGCCGAGACGGCGGCGCTCGCCGCCGAGCGCGCCAGCCGCGCCCAGGTCGCGGCCCTGCGCAAGGCTTTGCGCGCCATCGACCGGAGCGCCGCCGATGCACGCGACGGCGTCGAGGAAGACGTCGCCTTCCATTGCCTCCTCGCCGAAGCAGCCGGCAACCCGCACTTCGGCCGGCTGCTCGAGTTCCTCGAGCAGTACACCAAGGAAGCGATGCGGGTGACGCGCAAGAACGACGCGACCCGGGCCGACTTCGTCGAAGCTGTCCGCATCGAGCACGCGGCGATCGTCGATGCGATCGCCGCCGGCGACCCGGCGCTGGCCCGCCGCCGCGCCGTCCAGCACATGCGCGGGGGCGACCGCCGCCTGCGCACCGCCGAGCCTTTGACCGCCAGCAAGAGGAGCCCCCGACGATGAAGATCCTGATCACCGGCGGCGGCGGCTTCGTCGGCTCGCGCCTGGCCGCCGCGCTGCTCGCGCGCGGCCGGCTCGGCGGCAGCGCCATCGACCGCCTCGTTCTCGCCGACCAGGTCGCGCCGCGCGCCGAGCTGGCGAAGGACTCTCGCGTCGAAACGCGGGTCGGCGCCCTCGCCGGCCAGTGCGAAGCGCTCGGCAGGGAAGGCTTCGACGGCGTCTTCCACCTCGCCTCGGCAGTGTCGGGCGAATGCGAGGCAGATTTCGACCTCGGCCTGGGCTCGAACATCGACACCACGCGCGCCCTCCTCGACGCGCTGCGCGCGGCGGCCGGCCGCGGCAAGGCACCGGCCCGGCTCGTCTTCTCGAGCTCGCTCGCGGTGTTCGGCCCCGACCCGTCGGTGCCACTGCCGGCGCTGGTCGGCGACGACACGCTGCCGACGCCGAAAACCTCGTACGGCACGCACAAGCTCATCTGCGAGCAGCTGGTCGCCGACTATTCGAGAAAAGGCTTCATCGACGGCCGCTCGGCGCGCCTGATGACGGTGACGGTCCGGCCGGGCCGGCCGAACGGCGCCGCCTCGTCGTTCTTCTCCGGCATCGTGCGCGAGCCACTCGCCGGCGTCGAGTCGATCTGCCCGGTCTCGCCCGATGTCTCGCATGCGGTGACATCGGTGGCGCGCACCGTCGAGGGCCTGCTCGCCGTCTACGAGGCCAGCGCCGAGCAGCTCGGCGGCCGGCTCGGCCTCAACCTGCCGGCCGTCAACGTGACGGTCGCCGAGATGCTGGCCGCGCTCGAGGACGTCGCCGGCCCCGAGGTGCGCGCCCGGGTCCGCTTCGTCCGCGACGAGACGATCGCCGGCATCGTCGCCAACTGGCCCAAGGGCGCGACCGCGGCGCGCGCCGCGCGGCTCGGCCTGCAGCCCGACAAGAGCTTCGCGGACATCATCCGCCAGTACATCGCCGATTGCCGCGCCGGCCCGGACGCGGCGCAATCGCTCAAGGGTCTCGCCAAGGAACGCCTGCAATGAACAGAATAGACCTCGAAGGCCGCGTCGCGGTCGTCACCGGCGGTGCGCAAGGCATCGGCTACGCCATCGCCGAGCGCATGCTTGCCTCGGGCGCCGCGGTCTCGCTCTGGGACGCCGATTCCGGCAAGCTCGCCGAGGCGAGGGGCTCGCTCGGCAACGCCGGCCGCGTCTTCACCGAAACCGTCGAGCTGACCAGCGACAGCGCGGTCGCGGCGGCGACCGAGCGAACCATCGGCGCCGCCGGGAAGATCGACATCGTCGTCAACAACGCCGGCATCACCGGCGGCAACGGCACGACCTGGGAGCTCGCGCCCGACGTCTGGCGCCGCGTCATCGAGGTCAACCTGGTCGCGCCCTATCTGGTCTGCCGCGCCGTCGTGCCGCACATGATCGGCAAGAAGTACGGCCGGATCGTCAACATCTCGTCGGTCGCCGGCAAGGAAGGCAACCCCAACGCTTCGCACTACAGCGCCTCGAAGGCCGGCGTGATCGCGCTGACCAAGTCGCTCGGCAAGGAGCTCGCCGGCAAGGGCATCCTCGTCAACGCGGTCACGCCCGCGGCGGCGAAGACGGCGATGTTCGCGACCATGACGCAGCAGCACATCGACTTCATGCTGTCGAAGATTCCGATGGGGCGCTTCCTCGAAGTCGGTGAAGCAGCAGCGATGATCGCCTGGCTGGCGTCGGAGGATTGCTCTTTCACCACCGCGTCGGTGTTCGATCTGTCGGGCGGCCGCGCCACCTACTGAGCGGCGTCGCCGGCTCCGAGGCGGCACGCGCGGTGCGTCGATATCATCGATCGGCCATTCACGAACGGAGACCGCCGATGAAACCGCACCCCGCCGCCCTGCCGCTCCTGGCTGCGATGCTCGGCCTTGGTTGCGCGACCACGGCGCCGCCGTCGTACGTCGCGACGACGCTGCGGCCGACGCTCGGCAACACCGCGGCGGGCACGGTGTGGTTCATCGCCGACGGCGCCGAGGTTCGCATCCGCGGCCGGATCAGCGGCCTGACGCCCAACCAGGAGCACGGCTTCCACGTCCACGAGAAGGGCGATTGCTCGAGCGGCGACGGCATGAGCTCCGGCGGCCACCTGAACCCGACCGGCAAGCCGCACGGGCCGCCGGGCGGCGAGCGCCACGCCGGCGATCTGCCGGCGCTGAAAGCCGACGCCGCCGGCAACGCGACGATCGACAGCCGCGTCCGCGGCCAGCCGGCCGGCCCGAACGAGTTCGCGGGCAAGGCATTGATCGTGCACCTGAGCGCCGACGACTACACGACCCAGCCGACCGGCAACTCGGGAGCGCGGATCGCCTGCGGCGTGATCGCCGCGGCGCCGCTCCTCGATGCCGGCGGCCAGGTGCTGCCGTTGCCGCGCGACAGGTAGCTGCCCGGTCGCGTGTCTTCGTCGCCAGTGGCCGCATCGCGGCAGGCCAGGCTTGGGGTTCGGCTCGGCATCGGCGCCGCGCTTCTCATCGCCGCGGCGTGGCTGTTCGGCGCGATCGCCGCAGACGTCGCCAGCGGCGACCGGCTGACCGTTCTCGACGCCCAGGTCGCCCGCTGGCTGCGCGCCCGCGCGACGCCCGAGGTGACGCCGTGGATGCTGCTCGTCACCCACCTCCATTCGACCGTCGCGGTGTCGTGCTACGCCGCTGTCGCCGGCGCGGTGCTCGCCTGGCGGCGGCAATGGCGCAGCGTCACGACGCTGCTCGTCTGCGTCGCCGGCGGCTTGACGCTCAACGTGCTGATGAAGCTCGCCTTCCAGCGCGCCCGCCCCGTCCTCGACGATCCGCTGCTGACGCTCGCGACCTACAGCTTCCCGAGCGGCCACGTGGCAGGCAGCACGATCCTGTACGGCCTGATCGTCGCGTGGGTCTTCACGCGGACGCGGCGGCCGCTCGTTCGCGTCGCCGTCGTGATCGCCGCCGCGGCTGCGATCGCCCTCGTCGCCTTCACCCGGATGTACCTCGGCGTCCACTACCTGAGCGACGTTGTCGCCGCGTTCGCCGAGGGCGTCGCCTGGCTGGCGCTCTGCGTCGGCGCGCTGACCGCGTTCTGGGCCCGACCGACGCTGCCGGCCGCGGCGATCGCGTCCCGAGGCGCAGGCGGCTGGTCTGCACGCAGATCATGACCCGCGACGCGATCGTCATCGTCAACGCCGGCTCGGGCGGCGGCAACGACCAGGCGCTGGTCGACCGCCTCGCCGGGCTGTTCACCCCCGCCGGCCTGGACGCGAAGATCGTGCTCGCGCACGGCGGCGACGAGATCGCCGCGGCGGTCAGGAACGCCGTCGCCGAGCGGCCGCGGATGATCGTCGCGGGCGGCGGCGACGGCACCGTCAGCACCGTCGCCGCGGCACTGGTCGATACCGGCATCGTCTTCGGCGTCCTGCCGCTCGGCACCCTGAACCACTTCGCCAAGGATCTCGGCATTCCGATCGATCTCGCCGATGCGGTCGCGTTGCTGGCCGAGGGCAAGCCGACGCCGGTCGACGTCGCCGAGGTGAACGGCCGGGTCTTCGTCAACAACTCGAGCCTGGGCCTCTATCCCGACATCGTCCGCGACCGCGAGCGCCAGCAGAAGCGCCTGGGCCGGGGCAAGTGGCTGGCCTTCGCATGGGCGAGCCTGGCGGTGCTGCGCCGTTTCCCGTTCCTCGGCATCGCCCTCGTCGTCGACGGCAAGGAAGCGCTGCGGCGAACGCCCTTCGTCTTCATCGGCAACAACGAGTACCGCATGGAAGGCTTCGCGATCGGCGAGCGAGCGGGCCTGCAGGACGGCCGGCTGAGCCTCTACGTCGCCCAGCGGCCCGGCCGCTGGCGGCTGCTGCAGCTCTTTTTCCGCGCCCTCACCGGCCACTTGCGCCAGGCACGCGACTTCGACGTCGTCCTGGCGACCGACATCGTCATCCAGAGCCGGCGCCGGCGCCTGCGCGTCGCCACCGACGGCGAGGTGACCGTGATGGCGCCGCCCCTGCACTACCGGGTGCGCCCGGCGAGCCTGCTCGTCGTCGGGCCGCGCTCCGAAGCCGCCGCGTGAGGGAACATCGATGCGAACCCTGATCCATCTTTCCGACCTCCACTTCGGCCGCGTCGACGCGCAGCTGCTGGATCCGCTCCTCGCCGCGGTCGCCAAGGCGAAGCCCGACCTCGTCGTCGTCTCGGGCGACCTGACCCAGCGCGCCAGAGAGCGCGAGTTCGAGGAAGCACGCGCGTTTCTAGATCGCCTGCCGCCGCCGCGGCTCGTCGTACCCGGCAACCACGACGTGCCGCTCTACCGCGTCTGGGAGCGATTCCTGAGCCCGCTCGGAAAGTACCGCCGGATCATCGAACCCGACCTCGAGCCGTCGTTCGTCGACGCCGAGATCGCGGTGGTCGGCATCAACACGGCGCGCGCGCTGACCTTCAAGGACGGGCGCATCAACGAAGAGCAGATGGCCGCAATCAGGCGCCGCTTCGATCCGATCGTCGAATCGGTGCTGAAGGTCGTCGTCACGCACCATCCGTTCGATCTGCCCGACCAGGCCGGCGACGTCGATCTGGTCGGGCGAGCCAAGGAGGCGATGGAAGTGTTCTCGCGCTGCGGCGTCGACCTGCTGCTGTCGGGCCACTTCCACGTCAGCGAGGCCGGATCGACCGGTGCCCGCCACGAGATCGCGGGCTATTCGGCGCTCGTCGTCCAGGCCGGCACGGCGACCTCGACGCGCGGTCGCGGCGAGGAAAATTCGTTCAACATCCTGCGCGTGCAGCACGACGAGATCGTCGTCGAGCGGATGTCATGGAGCGACGACGCGAAGGCGTTCGGGCTCGCCGCGACCGAGCGCTTCGCTCGCGAAGGTGCGCGCTGGGTCGAGCGCTGATCCGAGCCCGGGCGGCGGAGAAGCACCGCGCTCAGCGCGCCGCTTCCTGGTCCTGGAGCAGGCGCCACATGACCTTGCCCGAGCCCGACTTCGGCAGGACGTCGACGAACTCGACGATCCGGGGCACCTTGTAGGCGGCCATGTTCTCGCGTGCCCAGGCGACGATGTCGTCGCCGCTGGTCTTGCCCTTCGCCTCCGCGCGCAGGACGACGACTGCCTTGACCGTCTCGCCGCGGTAGGCGTCGCGCGCCGAGATGATGCAGGCCTCCTGTACCGCCGGATGCTTGTAGAGCAGCATCTCGACCTCGGCCGGCCAGACCTTGAAGCCGCTCGCGTTGATCATCCGCTTCAGGCGATCGGTCATGAAGAAATAGCCTTCCTCATCCATCCGACCGAGGTCGCCGGTGCGGAAGAACTCGCGGCCGTCGAACTCGACGAACGCCGCCGCGGTCGCTTCCGGGTGCTTCCAGTAGCCGGTGAAGAGCATCGGCCCGCGGGTGATGATCTCGCCGACCTCGCCCGGTGCCAGCTCGACGAGGGTGACCGGGTCGACGACGCGAGAGTCGACCGAGAAGTACGGGATGCCGAGACACTGCAGCTTGGCGCGTTCGGGCGGATTGGAATGGCTCGGCGCGGCGGTCTCGGTGAGCCCATAGCCCTCGGCGAAGGTCAGGCCGAACTCCTTCTGCAATCGCTCGGCGACGGCGAACGGCATCGCCGCGCCGCCGCCGCTGATGCTGCGCAGGCTCGAGAGGTCGAAGCTCTTGTAGTTGGGGCTGCCGAACAGGTCGATCACCATGGTCGGGATGCACACCCAATGGCTGATGCGATGGTGCGATATGAGCCGGCCGGCGAGCTCGCGGTCCCAGCGCGGCATGACCACGACGGTCGCGCCGGAATACGCCGAGCCGAGCACGCTGTAGAGCATGCCGGTGATGTGGAACATCGGCACGACGCCGAGAACGACGGCGTCGGGGCCACCGGCATAGCCCCACTGACCGCTGACCGTGTTGTGCATCAGCGTGCGATGCGTGTGCATGCAGCCTTTCGGCAGACCGGTCGTTCCCGAGGTGTACGGCAGGAGAGCGAGGTCGTCGGGGCCAGCCCGGTGCGGGCCGGGCTGCCGGCCTGCGCCGACCGCATCGGTCCAGCGAGTGCAGCCCGCCGGCAGCGGCGGATCGGCGCGCAGCCAGGCCTCCATCGCGGCCGGCGGCGCGTCGGCTTCGGCGACCGTGCCGGCCGGCATGGCGTCGACGTAGCGCGTCGCGACGATCGCGCGCACCCGCTCCTTTTCCGGCAGCGCGGCGTTGGCGGCGTCGACGATCGCCGCAAGGTCGGCACTGCAGATCACGACCTTGGTGTCCGGATCGCTGATGTAGTGCTTGAACTCCTCGGCCCGGTTCATCGGGTTGACCGGCACCACGACCGCATCGGCGCGCATCACGGCGTAGAGCGCGACCGCGAACTGCGGGCAGTTCTGCATGAAGATCGCGACGCGGTCGCCGGCCTCGACGCCGGCGTGCTGGAGCCAGCCGGCGAGCGCGATGGCGTCGTCGCGCAGCTGACGGAAGGTGAGGACCTGGCCGAAGAACAGGTAGGCGGTGCGATCGGGAAAACGCGTCGCCGTGACGTCGAGGTTGAACCAGAGCGAAGTTTCCGGCGCGATCACGACACGCGGCAACCGCCTCGGCCAGATCGCCAGGTGCGGGCGGTCGGCGGGAACCTCGAAGTCGGAGGGCGTCGCCACGAAGGGGTCGTCAGTGCGTCACGGCTGGCCGCGCCGGTTCTTTCGCGCCAGCACTTCGGCGCAATCCGGCGTCGAGCGGAAGCGCGGCTCCTCGCAGCGCTCGTCCATGCAGACGGCCCGCGCCAGGAACGAGTGCTTGCCGCAGACCTCGCGGATCGAATTCTGGACAACGGGGAGTGCCGTCGCGGGCCGCTGCGCACCTGGATAGTCGCGCGCCGTCGTCGGGTTGGCGCCTCGCGAGCGTTCGCTGTTGCCGGTCACGGCGGGCGCTTGCGGGCTCGTCGGGTCGAGCGCCCGCGCCGCGCCGGCGGGAGCGGTCGATGCCAGCGCGGGGTCGTCGCCGACGCGCGGCACGGGCTTGCCTGTCGGGCGCAGGCGTGCCGCGCTCGCCGCCCCTGTGTCGAAAGCGGCGCCACGCTCAGCCGTCGACGTTCGCAGCCCGGCGTCGGCGCCGGTTGCCACGGGCGGCGCGGAGAGGGTCGACCTGGCGTCCTTGGCGAGCGGCGCCGGCGGCGCGGGATCCGCTGCTTCGATGATGATGGCCGTTCCTGGCACGGTCGAAGACAGTGCCGGAGTGGCCGGTGCTTCGACGCTCGCTGCCGCGGGCGACGCCGCAGCGCGACGCCCCGAGAACTGCCACGCCGCGAGCGCGGCGACGAGGACGAACAGGCCGCCGCCGGCCAGGACCAGCCACGGCTTCGATGCGCCGCGACGCGCGCCGGGCACTGCCTTCGGGACTGCGACAGCCGCTTTCGCCAACGGCGGCAGCGTCGCCGGGGGTCGGCTGGACGGCGGCAGCGTCGGCGGACGAGACGCCGCCCATGACGCCGGCTGCGAGCGAGGCTCGTCATGCCGCTGAGTCTCGGCCGCTGCTGCGGTGGCGAGCGGCACGGCGGCCGACGGCGGCCCGCTGCGGGCCGACGGCCGAGCCTCACGCGCCGTCGGCATCGGTGCCGTCGGGCTGAAGTTGGTCGGTTGCGACGCAGAGGGGGGCCCGACGGGCGCGGTCGGCAAGTGCGTCGGCAGGTAGGCGGTGTTGATCCGGGTCGCGTCGGCCGCATGCTCGATCTGCGACGTTTCGGCGCTGCCGAGCGTGCCCGTCACCGTGCTGCCGTGTCTGCCGCGCGGCGGAACCTCGGCGCGGCCGTCGAGCACCGCGCGCAGCTGGTCGCCGCTTTGCGGCCGCTGGTTCGGGCGGATCGCGAGCATCCACGACATCGCCTCGAGGAAGCGCGGCGAGACGCCCGGAACGATGCGGCTCTCGATGGCGTCGCCGTCGTCCTGGACGGCGCGCGCCGTCGCGGGTGCCGGCGGCACGCCGAAGCAGAGGTAGTGCACGACCGCGCCGAGAGCGTAGATGTCGGTCCAGGGTCCCTGGCGCAGCTGCGTCATCTCGGCGTACTGCTCGATCGGCGCGTAGCTCGGCTTCAGGATCGCCGTGAGCGACTGCGTGCGGTCGCTGATGACACGGCGCGCGGCGCCGAAGTCGAGCAGCACCGGCGGGCCGTCGCGCGGCAGGAGGATGTTGTCGGGGGCGATGTCGCGGTGGTAGACGCCTTCGCGGTGGAGCAGCTCGAGCGCCGACAGGATCGGGTTCAGGACGCTGCGTATCCACGCCTCGTCCGGCGCATGCGCCATGCCGCGCCGCGCGTCGCGCAGCGTCACGCCCTGCAGGAACGGCATGACCATGTAGGCGGTGGCGTTGTCTTCCCAGAAGCGGTAGACCTTGACCAGCGACGGATGGTCGAAGCGGGCGAGCAGGCGCGCCTCGTTGATGAAGGAGCGCAGGCCGATCGCATACGTCTCGGCGAACGAGCTCGAGCGCACCGTGATCTGCGCCCCCGCGCCGCGCGCTGCCAGCGACGCCGGCATGTATTCCTTGAGCGCGACCTCACGCTCGAGCGAATGGTCCCGCGCGAGATAGACGATGCCGAAGCCGCCGACGCCGAGGACGCGCAGGATCTCGAACTCTCCGAACCGCGTTCCCGCCGGCAGCGCGTCGTGGTCGGTTCCCGACGCGGGCACCGCAGGCTTGCTGAGAGTGGGTGGGTGGGTGCTCATCGATCGGTCGGCCGGCCCCGGAGGGACCGCGAGCTTACCGCAGCCCCCAGGGCGCAGCCACCCTCGGCCGAGGGGCGGCTTCGGCTTGTCCTTTCGGGGTTGAAAATAGCGTTCTTCTGCAGCGATCGCATCCTCAAAGCGTGCGAAGACCCATGGCCACGATCCTCCAGCACCTTCCCGTCGGCGAGCGCGTCGGCATCGCCTTCTCGGGCGGTCTCGACACCAGCGCCGCGCTGCACTGGATGCGCAACAAGGGCGCCGTGCCCTACGCGTACACCGCCGACCTGGGCCAGCCGGATGAGCCGGACTACGACGACATCCCGCGCCGGGCGCTCCAGTACGGCGCCGAGAAGGCGCGCCTGATCGACTGCCGCGCCCAGCTCGCCGCCGAGGGGCTCGCGGCCCTGCAATGCGGCGCGTTTCACATTTCCACCGCAGGAGTCACCTACTTCAACACGACCCCCCTCGGCCGCGCCGTCACCGGCACGATGCTCGTCTCGGCGATGAAGGAAGACGGCGTCGACATCTGGGGCGACGGCAGCACCTACAAGGGCAACGACATCGAGCGCTTCTACCGCTACGGCCTGCTCGTCAACCCGGCCCTCAGGATCTACAAGCCCTGGCTCGACCAGACGTTCATCGACGAGCTCGGCGGCCGCGCCGAGATGTCGGCCTTCATGGCCGCGGCCGGCTTCGCCTACAAGATGTCGGCCGAGAAGGCCTACTCGACCGACTCGAACATGCTCGGCGCGACTCACGAGGCCAAGGACCTCGAGCAACTGGCGAGCGGCATGACGATCGTCGAGCCGATCATGGGGGTCGCCTTCTGGAAGGACGAGGTCGCGGTGAAGCGTGAGTCGGTCGCGGTCCGCTTCGACGAGGGGCGTCCGGTGGCGCTGAACGGCGTCGCCCACCCCGACCTGGTCGCGCTGCTCCTCGAGGCCAACCGCATCGGCGGCCGGCACGGTTTGGGGATGAGCGATCAGATCGAGAACCGGATCATCGAGGCGAAGAGCCGCGGCATTTACGAGGCGCCCGGCCTGGCGCTGCTTTTCATCGCCTACGAGCGGCTGGTCACCGGCATCCACAACGAGGACACGATCGAGCAGTACCGCGACCACGGGCGCCGCCTCGGCCGGCTCCTCTACCAGGGCCGCTGGTTCGATCCGCAGGCGATCATGCTGCGCGAGACCGCCGAGCGCTGGGTCGCGCGCGCGATCACCGGCGAGGTGACGATCGAGCTGCGCCGCGGCAACGACTACTCGATCCTGAACACCGAGTCGCCGAACCTCAGCTACAAGCCCGAGCGCCTGACGATGGAAAAGGGCGCGTCTAGCTTCTCGCCGCAGGACCGGATCGGCCAGCTGACGATGAGAAACCTCGACATCGCCGACACCCGCGAGAAGCTGCTCGCCTACGCCAAGGCCGGGCTGCTCAGCGCGGGGCCGGGGTCGTCGCTGCCGCGGTTGAAGGGTGGGAGCGAGGGCAAGTAGGGGCAAAGAGCCACTGACTGCGTGCCTCCGGGGTTGACACAAAAGGCCTCCAAGTGGCGCAGAATGAAGCGATGCACCGCATCGGACGCCGGGCGTTTTTTGTTGGCATCGCCGGGCTTCTGACAGCGCCCCTCATCTGCCTTGCTCAGCGCCCGGATAAACCGCGGCGAATTGGCTTTCTCTCGCCGGAGAGTGCGGATTCTGAGGGAGGGCAACTGGCGCAGAAACTGATTCCCGAAGCCCTCAAGCAGCGTGGCTACATCGAGGGTGCAAACCTCATCATCGAGTGGCGCTGGGCGAACGGGAAAACGGCCGATCTGCCCGCGCTCGCCGCGGAGCTGGTCCGCAGCAACGTCGAGATCATCGTCGCTCGAACGAACCTGCCCATCCAAGCGGCGATGAAGGCCACCCAAACCATTCCCATCGTGATGCTCAACGGGAATTTTCCGGTCGAGTCTGGCCTGGTCAAGACCCTTGCGCACCCGGGCGGAAACGTCACCGGAACCTCCTACTGGGCATCGGCCGAAGTCTTCGGGAAGCACTTTCAAATCCTCAAGGAGCTGGCGCCACGCACGGATCGCATCGCTATGCTGCGGAACGCGAATTTCCTCGATAGACCGCTGGATCAGGCCATCCTTGCGGTGCACAAGCGAGCTGCGGCCCAGCTCGGGATGACGGTGCACTATTTCGACGTGCGCGGGCCCGAGGACATCGGACCTGCGCTGAGCGCCATTGCAGCCAGCGGGATCAAGGCAATGTTTTACACGGGTGACCCGATCATGCGCGCCCGTACCGCGGAAATCATGGGATTCCTGCGCGACTATCGAATGGCATCGATTGCCGCCATTCCGACCTTCGCCGAGGCCGGCGGACTGGCGCACTATTCGCCAGATGGCCGCGGTTTTTATGATCGAACAGCGAGCTACGTCGACCGAATCCTGAGAGGCGCGCGGCCTTCCGATTTGCCCGTCGAGGAGCCCGCCAATCTCGAATTCGTCATCAATCTCAAGACCGCCAAGGCGATTGGCCTGACGATTTCCCCAAACGTGTTGCAACGCGCGGATAAGGTGATCGAATAGTCGACTGGTGCATCTTCCAGCCAGCCGCGACCGAGTCAGGCGAACTCGAAGGGTCCGTAGTCGGATAGCCGCCTTGGCCGAAGTCTGCCGTCCACCGCTCACGCGCAGGGCGTCTCAAGTCACTCGGTGGCCTGTCGCGACGTCGCGGTCGGGCAGCGGGCGCAGCGCCTCTGCGGCGCCGAGGAGCAAAAGGGTCCGGGGCCAGCGCGCTTTAACGCGCCTCCACTTCTGACTTGCCGCCCCTCTTCGTGTTGGCCGGTCGGCCGCCCGCGACTTGCGGCGTGGCGACGCGGCAGCTCTCAGTCGCCGCCGCCGCCGCAGCCTCCGCCATCGCCACCGCCGTCGCTGCCGCCCATGTCCGACGCGTCGCCCGAAAACGAAGCGTCGCTGAAATCGTCGCCGTAGTTGATCTCGATGCTGCCGTCGGCGGAAGTTCCCTTCGGCCTCGGTGCAGGCGAGTAGACGACGCCGCCCGCGACGCCGAGCTTGGTGTCGAGCGCGAACAGCAGCGGCAGGCGCGACGGCTTCCTCGGATTGATCGCCTCTTCCTTGCAGGCGAAGAACCAGGCGCGGCGCAGGCCATCGTTGGCTTTCGCATCGCTGCCCAGGCGCTCGGCCGGCACGTGATGGAGGAAACGCCCGAGCGTGCGATCGCACCACTCCGCGTAGCTGCGGGTGTCGAGGATGCAGGCGTGCCAGTAGGCGTCGACGATCTTCGACGGCATGGCCACGTACTGGCCGTTGCTGCGCGAGCAGGCCATGAAGAACTGGCGAAAGCCACGCTCGACGAGATCGGCATCCTTCACGGCCAGCGCCGGGAACTCCTGGCGCAGCTTTCGCTTGGGGAGCACCGGCAGCGCGCCTTCGCGGATCGCCATGCGCTGGCGCGAGTGAACCCATGCCGCCAGCAACGCCGCGGACACGAAGATGAAGAACAAGGTGCCGACCCAGCCGACGCGAAACGGCTGGCGCGTCGAGATGGCACCGCCGACCCAGGTAAACCAGCCGAGGATCGCAAGCCAGGTGACGAGCTTGAAGTGGCGCGCAAGGGCGCTGAGCAGGCCGCGCTTCAAACGACCACCGGCTCGTGCTCGAGTCGGATGCCGAAACGACCGTAGACGCTCTCCTGGATCGCGCGCGAGAGCGTCATCACCTCCGAGCCGATGGCGGCGCCGCGGTTGACGAGAACGAGCGCCTGGCGCTCGTAGACGCCGGCCTG
>JBDSLQ010000240.1:0-8612 GCA_039916285.1 Caldimonas sp. | reverse complement strand
GTGAAGTACGGGTCGACGGTGCTCAGGACGAGCGTCCGGTTGTACTTGCTCGTGTTCACCTCGAAGCCGAGGTAGTTGCCCGAGCCGAAGATGTTTTCCTGCTTGATCGAGGCGGTGAGCGAAAGCTTGTCCGCCGACGAGAAGCCGGCGCCGAGGGAAAGGTTGCCGGTCGGCTTTTCCTTGATCGTGATCGTCAGGTCGACCTGGTCGCTGGAGCCCGGTACCTCGGCGGTGTCGACGCTGACGTCGCTGAAGTAGCCGAGGCGATCGACGCGGTCGCGCGACAGCTTGATCTTCCTGCCGTCGTACCAGGACGACTCGAACTGGCGGAACTCGCGCCGCACGACCTCGTCGCGTGTTCGCGTGTTGCCGGCGATGTTGATGCGGCGCACGTAGACGCGGCGCTGCGGCTCTGCCACCAGGGTGACCAGGACGCGGCCGTTGGCGCGGTCGATCTCGGGCCGCGGCTCGACCTTCGCGAACGCGAAGCCGAAGGTGCCGAAGCGGTCGACGAAGGCTCGCGTGGTCGCCGCCACGGCCTCGGCGCGGTAGGCGTCGCCGGGCTTGATCGTGACCAGCGTCTTGAAGTCGTCTTCCTTGCCGAGGAAGTCGCCCTCGAGCTTGACGCCCGTCACCGTGTACGGCTGGCCTTCCCTGACGTTGATCGTGATCGTGATGTCCTGCTTGTCGGGCGAGATCGTCACCTGCGTCGACTCGATTTCCATCTCGAGGTAGCCGCGGTTCTGGTAGTAGGCGCGCAGCGTCTCCAGGTCGGCGTTGAGCTTGGCGCGCGAGTAGCGATCGCCCTTCAGGTAGAAATTCAGCCAGCTGCCGTCGTTGAGCTCGAACAGGCCCGTCAGCGTTCCTTCCGAGAACGCGCGGTTGCCGGCGATCCGGATCTCGCGGATCTTCGCCGGCTCGCCTTCGGTGACCGTGAAGGTGACGTTGACGCGATTCCTCTCCTGCGGAGTCACCGTGGTCACGACCTCGGCGCCGTAGAGGCTCCTCGTCAGGTACTGGCGCTTCAGCTCCTGCTCGGCGCGATCGGCCAGCGCCTTGTCGAACGGCAGACCCTCGCCGATGCCGAATTCCTTCAGCGACTTGACGAGGGCGTCCTTCTCGAACTCCTTCATGCCGGCGAAATCGATGCTGGCGATGACCGCTCGCTCATCGACGATGACGACGGCGACGCCGTTGTCGATGTCGATCCGCACGTCCTTGAAGAGGCCGGTCGCGAACAGCGCGCGCAGCGCCGCGGCGCCCTTCTCGTCGGTGTAGGTGTCGCCGATCCGGAACGGCAGCGCCGCGAAGACGGTGCCCGCGTCGGACCGCTGCAGGCCTTCGACACGGATGTCCTTCAGCACGAAGGGCTCTACCGCAAGCGCCGAACCGACCTGCAGCGCGACGGCGAGGGCGACGGCCGAAGGAGCGAAGCGGACGAGGAGCGAAGGGCGGGGCGGACGAACGAACGGACGGGCGTCGGAATGCATGCAATCGGTCATTGGAGACCCAGCAGGCGGGCCATGTCGTTGTAGAGCGCCAGGGACATCATCATCAGCATGATGGCAACCCCGCCGCGCTGCAGCCTGTCGAGCCACAACTCGGAGACCTGACGTCCTGTCACGGCCTCGAAAAGATAATACATGAGGTGCCCGCCATCGAGGACGGGCAGCGGCAGCAGGTTGAGGACGCCGAGGCTGACGCTGACGATGGCGAGAAAGCCGAGGTAATACGCCAGGCCGAGGCGGACCGATTGGCCGGCGTAGTCGGCGATCGTCACCGGCCCGCTCAGGTTCTTGAGCGATGCCTGGCCGATGATCATCTTGCCGAGCATCTTCACCGTCAGCACCGACATCTGCCAGGTCTGGGTGAAGGCGCTCGTCAGGCCTTCGACGAGACCGTAGCGAACCAACATCATCTCCGGCGGTTGACCCGGGAAGACCTCGAGCCGGCCGACCCGGTTGCCGGCATCGATCACGACGGTGGGAGTGACCAGGAGGTCCATGCGAACGCCGGCGCGCTCGATGCGCCAACGCATCGGCACCGCGACTCCGGTCTTGCCGCTGGCGCGAATCGCCTCGCGCGCCTGCGCCGCATCGCCGATGGCAACGTCGTCGATCGAGACGATGCGGTCGCCGGGCTTGAGGCCGGCGGCCGCGCCGGCGCCGCCGGCCTTGACTTCGCCCAGCACCGGCTCGCTCCACGGGCTGCCGAGGCCGATGCGCTGCATCGTCTTCGCATCGACGTCGGCGCCGGAGAGGGTGGCAAGAGCAAGGTGAGCGCGCCGCTGGCCGCGGCCGTCGCGGCCGCTGACGAGCAGGTCGATGTCCTCGCCGTGCAGCATCGCCTGCGTCACCTGCCAGCGCAGGTCGGTGAGCGAGCGCACGTCGCGCCATTCACCCCCGTCCTGCGACCAGGCGCGCACCCAGTCGCCAGCGCGCATGCCCGCCTTCTCGGCGACGCTTGCCGCCGCCGGCGGGCCGAGCAACGCCTTCGGCTCGTCGACGCCGATCCAGTGCGCGGTGGCGTACAGGGCCACCGCCAGCGCGAGGTTGGCGATCGGCCCGGCGGCGACGATCGCCGCGCGTTGCCAGAGGGGCTTGCGGTTGAACGCGCGGTCGAGCTGCGCCGAAGGCACGGCGCCCTCGCGTTCGTCGAGCATCCGAACGTAGCCGCCGAACGGCAATGCGCAGACGACGAACTCGGTGCTCTCGGGCGTCGGCTGGCGGCGCCAGAGGACGCGCCCGAAGCCGACCGAGAAGCGCAGCACCTTGACGCCGCAGGCGACGGCGACGCGGTAGTGGCCGTACTCGTGGACGACGATGAGGACGCCGAGCGTCAGGAAGAAGGCGAGGACAGTGACCATCATTACTGCGCCGCCGGCGCCGCGGGCAAAAGGCCGGGCTGCGTAAAGATTCTCATCGCGCCAAGCCCTTCAGGAACTCGCCCGCGCGCCGGCGCGCCTCGTGGTCGAGCGCCAGCAGCGACTCGAGCGAGTCGGCGGCGCCGGGGGCGGGCGGAAGCGATTCGATGGTGCGGCAATTGACGGTGTGAATCCGATCGAACGAAACAGTTCCGGCGAGGAACGCAGCGACCGCCTCTTCGTTGGCGGCGTTGAGGACCGTCGTCGCTCCCGGCGGCCCGCGCAGCGCGTCCCACGCCAGGCCGAGGCCGGGGTAGAGGCGCAGGTCGGCAGGCTCGAAGGTGAGGGCCGCGAGCGCGCCCCAGTGGAGCGCGTCGGCACCCGAGGCGATGCGGTCGGGGTGGCCGAGCCCGTAGGCGATCGGCACGCGCATGTCGGGCGTGCCGAGTTGGGCGAGGACGGACTGGTCCCGAAACACGACCATCGAGTGGACGATGCTCTGCGGATGGATGACGACCTCGATCTGCTCGGGCGCAAGCGCGAACAGGAAATGGGCCTCGATCACCTCGAGCGCCTTGTTCATCATCGTCGCCGAGTCGACCGAGATCTTGCGCCCCATGACCCAGTTCGGGTGCGCGCAGGCTTGGTCGGGAGTCACCGCCGAGAGCGTCGCCGGGTCGCGGCCGCGAAACGGCCCGCCCGAGGCGGTGAGGACGACGCGGGCGACGCGCTCCGGCCAGGTCGCGCGGTCGATCGGCAGGCACTGGTGGATGGCGGAGTGCTCGCTGTCGATCGGCAAGAGGGTCGCGCCACCATCCGCGACGGCGCGCATGAAGAGCCCCCCCCCGACGACGAGCGCTTCCTTGTTGGCGAGCAGCAGGCGCTTGCCGGCACTGGCGGCCGCCAGGCACGGTGCGAGGCCTGCGGCACCGACGATGGCCGCCATCACCGTGTCCGCCTCGGGATGGGCGGCGAGCTCGCACAAGGCGCCGGCGCCGCTCATGACTCCGGTCGCGATGCCGGCGTCGCGCAGGCGCTCGGCGAGCGCGCGCGCTTCGGCGGCGCTGGCGACCGCCGCATAGCGCGGCCGAAAGCGAACGCACTGGGCGAACAGCTCGTCGAGGCGGCGGTTCGCGGTCAGCGCGAACACCTCGAATCGATCCGGGTGGGCGGCGACGACGTCGAGCGTCGCCGCGCCGACCGAGCCGGTCGCGCCGAGAACGCAGACGCGCTGCGGTGCACGGCGCATGTTGTCGAGTGCCGTTGCCGTCACAGCATCACCAGCGCGAGAGCGATCGGGAAGACCGGCAGCAAGCCGTCGACGCGGTCGAGGATGCCGCCATGGCCGGGCAGGAGGGCGCTGCTGTCCTTGGCGCCCGCGCTGCGCTTGACGAGCGACTCGAAGAGGTCCCCGACCACGCTCATCGCGACGAGGAAGACGACGATCAGCGCCATCCCGGCGTAGCCGAAGCGATTGGCGGCGATCGAATAGAAGCTCTCCGTGCCGAGCGAGCCGGCCGCGTCGATCGCGAGCCATGCCACGGCGACGAGCAAGGCACCCGCCATGCCGCTCCATACGCCCTCCCAGCTCTTGCCCGGGCTGATCGCCGGCGCCAGCTTGCGCCTGCCGAGCGCGCGGCCGCCGAAATACGCGAACACGTCCGCGCTCCAGACCAGGAAGAACACCGACAGGATGAAGTTGAGACCGATCGCCTTGGCGCTGGCGAACGCGAGCCACGCGGTCCAGAGCGCGACGAGGCCGATCGTCCAGCGCAGCGGACGCGGCAAGCGCGGCCAGCCGGCGACGCCGGCGCGCAACACCCAGGTGCCGCCGAGCACCCAGGCCGCGAATGTCAGCCACCAGGCGAAGCGGGGCGCATTCGTCGTCCAGCCGGCGTAGAGCGCCAGGGCGCAGGCCGCCGCGAGAGCGGCGCCGAGCGGGATCGAGAGCGGGCCGGCACCGTTGAGGCGCGCCCATTCCCAGCCGGCCAGCGCCATCGCCGCCATCATCAGCAACGCGAACGGCAACGGCTGCTCCACCATCAGCGCCGGGAGCAGCACGGCCAGCATCACCACGGCGGTCAGGATGCGCTGCTTCAGCACGAAGGCCGCCTCAGTTGCCGCTCGCGACGAGCTCGGCGGCGTCGGGCACGGCGCCGAATCGTCGTTCTCGCCGCGCGTACTGGGCCAGCGCCGAGTCGAGTTCCTCGGTGCCGAACTCCGGCCACAGGCACTCGGTGAAGACCAGCTCGGAGTACGCCGCCTGCCAGAGCAGGAAGTTGCTGATCCGCACTTCGCCGCCGGTGCGGATAAAGAGATCGGGGTCGGGCGCGTAGCTGAGCGCCATGTAGCTGTTGAGCGTGGCCTCGTCGAGATCCTCAGCCCGCACCCCGGCGATCATCGCCTGCCGGCAGGCCTGGACAATGTCCCACCGGCCGCCGTAGTTGAAGGCGACCGAGAGGTGGATCTTGGTGTTGTGGCGCGTGCTGTCCTCGGCGTGCTGCCAGGCCTGGCGCAGCTTGTCCGACACCTGGGCGCGATCGCCGACGATGCGGACGCGAACGCCGTCGCCGGCAAGCTTGGCGAGGTACTTCGAGACGGCGACGAGGACCAGCCCCATGAGCCCGGAGACTTCCTCGCTCGGCCGCTTCCAGTTCTCCGACGAGAACGCGAACACGGTGAGGTACTCGATGCCGCGCTCGGAACAGGCGTGCACCGTGCGGACCAGCGCATCGACGCCCTGCTTGTGGCCGAAGAAGCGCGGCATGTGCCGCTTCCTGGCCCAGCGGCCATTGCCGTCCATGACGATCGCCACGTGGCGCGGCATGGCGGGCGCCGGAACGGGACGATCCGCCATCAGACCGCCATGATCTCGGCTTCCTTCGCCGAGATGAGCCGGTCGATCTCGGCGATGGTCCGGTCGGTGAGCTTCTGAAGCTCGTCGAGCGAGCGCCGCTCCTCGTCTTCGGAGATGGTCTTGTCCTTGGCCAGCTTCCTGGCGTGGTCGTTGGCGTCGCGGCGCAGGTTGCGGACGGCGATCTTGGCGTCCTCGCCGGCATGGCGGGCGACCTTGGTGAGCTCCTTGCGGCGTTCTTCAGTCAGCGCCGGCATCGGCACGCGCAGAAGATCGCCCTGCGCGGAGGGATTGAGGCCGAGATCCGACTCGCGAATCGCCTTCTCGATCTTCGCGCCCAGTCCCTTTTCCCAAGGTTGCACGCTGATCGTTCGCGCATCGAGAAGGGTCACGTTGGCGACCTGGCTGATCGGCACCGGCGAGCCGTAGTAATCGACATGGACCTGATCGAGGATGCCGGTGTGGGCGCGGCCAGTCCGGATCTTCTGCAAGTCGTTCTTGAGCGAGTCGATCGACCGGCCCATCTTCTGCTCGGCCGTCTTCTTGATGTCCTGAATCGTCATCGCGGTGTCCTCACACGTGAACGAGCGTGCCTTCGTCCTCGCCCTGCACGACGCGCTTGAGCGCGCCCGACTTGAAGATGCTGAAGACGCGGATCGGCAGTTTCTGGTCGCGGCACAAGGCGAAGGCGGTGGCGTCGAGCACCTGCAGGTTCTTGATGATCGCTTCGTCGAAGCTGATCCGCGCATAGCGCGTCGCGCTCGGATCCTTCTTCGGATCGGCGCTGTAGACGCCATCGACCTTGGTCGCCTTCAACACCACCTCGGCGCCGATCTCGGCGCCGCGCAGCGCCGCCGCGGTGTCGGTGGTGAAGAACGGATTGCCGGTGCCGGCCGCGAAGATCACGACCTTGCCTTCCTCGAGATATTGCAACGCCTTCGGCCGCACGTAGGGCTCGACGACCTGCTCGATCGCGATCGCGGACATCACGCGCGCGGTGATGCCTTCCTGGCGCATCGTGTCGGCGAGGGCCAGCGCGTTCATCACCGTCGCCAGCATGCCCATGTAGTCGGCGGTGGCGCGGTCCATGCCGACCGAGCCGCCCGCGACGCCGCGGAAGATGTTGCCGCCGCCGATCACGATGGCGACCTCGCAGCCGAGCTGCGTCACCTCCTGCACCTCGCGGACGATGCGGACGATGGTCGCGCGATTGATGCCGTAAGCGTCCTCACCCATCAAGGCTTCGCCGGAAAGCTTGAGCAGGATGCGCTTGAACGCGGCCATGCAGTCGACTCCTTGTTGGTGGTCTTGGGCCGGGCTGAAGTCTAGCCGCCGACGGTGAGCGCTCGAAGAAGCGTCAGCCCTTGGCGGCGGCGACCTGCGCCGCGACCTCGGCCGCGAAATCGCCGGTCTTCTTCTCGATGCCCTCGCCGACCACGTAAAGCGTGAAGGCATGGACGCGGGTCCCCTTCTCCTTGAGCATCTGTTCGACCGTCTGCTTGTCGTTCTTGACGAAGGCCTGGTTGTGCAGGCTGACCTCCTTCAGGAACTTGGCGACCGAGCCCTCGACGCGCTTGGCGACGATCTCGGGCGACTGCACCGCCTTGCCCTCGGCCTTCGCCTTGTCGGCGTCCTCGGCGGCGCGCAGGGTCGCGACCGAACGCTCGGCGGCGATCAGCTCCTGCGCAACGTCGGCCGTCGTCAGCGCCTTCGGCTTCATCGCCGCCACGTGCATGGCCACGTCCTTGGCCGCGGTCTCGTCGCCCTCGAACTCGACCAGGACGCCGATGCGCGTGCCGTGCAAATAGCTCGCGAGCTTGCCGCCGCCCGCATAGCGCTGGAAGCGGCGAATCGACATGTTCTCGCCGATCTTGCCGATCAGGCCCTTCCTGACGTCCTCGACCGTCGGCCCGAAGCCGTCCTGGTTGAGCGGCAGCGCCGACAGCGCCGCAACGTCGGCGGGGCTCTTCTCCGCGACCAGCGCCGAGAGCGACTTCGCGAGCGCGAGGAACGAATCGTTCTTGGTGACGAAATCGGTCTCGCAGTTGACCTCGATCATCGCGCCGGTCGTCCCTTCGACCGTCGCCGCAACGACGCCCTCGGCGGCGATCCGCGACGCCGCCTTGCCGGCCTTGCTGCCGAGCTTGACACGAAGCAGCTCCTCGGCCTTGTCCATGTCGCCGTCGGCCTCGGTCAGCGCCTTCTTGCACTCCATCATCGGCGCGTCGGTCTTGGCGCGCAGCGCGCCGACCATGCTTGCGGTGATTGCCGCCATCGTCCTGCTCCTTCGGACCGGCCGCGACGTCGAGGACGAGGCGCCGGTGGGTGTCCAGTTGTGAAAAAGGGGCTGAATCAGCCCCTGGATTCGCCCGCCGCAACGGCGAGCCGGGGCGCCGATCAGGCCGAGGCTTCGTCGACTTCGACGAACTCGTCGCCGACGGCGGCACCTTGCACCACCTCGTTGGCCGCGTTGGCCTTGCCTTCGAGGACGGCGTCGGCGACCGCCTTGGCGTACAGCGCGACCGCCTTCGACGAGTCGTCGTTGCCCGGGATCACGTAGTCGATGCCGATCGGCGAGTGGTTCGAATCAACCACCGCGATGATCGGAATGCCGAGCTTCTTGGCCTCGGCGACGGCGATCTTGTGAAAGCCGACGTCGATGACGAACATCGCGTCGGGCAGCGCGTTCATGTCCTGGATGCCACCGATGTCCTTCTCGAGCTTGGCCATCTCGCGCTGGAACATCAGCGCTTCCTTCTTGATCCGGATCTCGGTGCCGGCCTCGATCTGCGCCTTCATGTCCTTCAGGCGCTTGAGCGAGCCCTTGACGGTTTTGAAGTTGGTCATCATGCCGCCGAGCCAGCGCTGGTCGACGTAGGGCATGCCGCAGCGCTT
>JBDSLQ010000239.1:0-5411 GCA_039916285.1 Caldimonas sp. | reverse complement strand
CCACGCCGCAAGGCGCGGAGGTGACGCGATGAGCCGCGCCGTGGCGATGTCGGCGCGCCGCTTCGGCCGCGATCGCGCCAGCGATCGCGACGCAGAAATCGAGTCCTTGCCGGCGCCGCTCGTCTGGACCTTCGACGGCCCGTTCGAGCGCTGCCTCGACGACCTCGACGACAGCCTGCGCCGCGCCATCGTCCTGATCGGCGACGTCTCGCGCGTCGCCCTGCTGATCGATCTCTCGCTGCCGGCGCTGCTCGGCCGCGTCCGTGCCGGCGACCGGGTCCAGCCGGCCTGGGGCCGCTTCACCGAACGCCTCGCCGGCTACGGCCTGCCCACCTTTCCGCGCGTGCGCCACCTGCGCACGCGCGGCCCGCTCGCGACGCTCGTCGTCGCCTATCGCTCCTGATTCTCGAAGGCACGTCATGTCCATGAAATCTTGGGTTCTCCATCGCGTCCAGGGCATCGGCGCCGCCGCCGGCCGCAGCGACCTGCCGGCACGCGACTCGCGCCACCTGCACGAGCCCGACCTCGACGTCGACGCCGGGCCGTACACGGGCGCCGATGTCGGCGCCGCAGCCGATCCGCTGCGCGCCGGCGCCGACCTCGGTGTCTATGCGCCGCTGATCGGCGCGGTGCGCGACGAGCTCGAGCACTTCGTCGCCAGCCACGTTCGCCTGCACGTGGTCATCGCCGAGCGTGATCGCTTCGTGCTGACGTCGATCGGCGTGCGCTCCCCCGGCGGCGCCGAGGCGCGCCGCTTGCTGCAGCAGTTCATGAACGAGTTCCGCCCCGAGCAGGTCAAGCGCTACCTGGCGCGCGAAGTGATCGGCCGGCTGCCGAACGCGGCGGTGATCGACCTCTCGCAGTTCGCCGGCCTCTCGGATCTCGAAGCGGGGGAGCGCCCCGGCGACGACGACGAGTACCGCGAGCTGATCGCCGCCCTGCGGACGACGCCGGCGCCGCCGGTGCGGGCCCACGAGGTCGAGGTGCTCGGCCGCTGGAGCGAAAGCGAGGCGACGAACGCCGTAGAGGGCCGGCCGCGCCGACTCGACACGCCGGCGACGCCGCTCGCCGGCCGCCGCGTCGAATTCGACATCGACGACGCTGCCGGCTCGCGCCGCGCCGTCCTTCACGCCGTCGTTCCGGGGCGGCGCTACACCGTCGGCAAGGACGAGAGCTGCGACCTGCGCGTCGCCGGCACGTACACCAGCCGGCGCCACGCGGAGATCTGGCTCGATCCTGACGGCTGGCGCGTCGCCGACGCCGGCTCGACCAACGGCCTGCGCATCGAATCCTTCGGCACCGACGGCGCGCCGCTCGTCGTCGCCACCGCGGCGACGCCCGACGCAGCGCCGATCCGCGTCGGCGAAGGGATGCGCATCGTCCTCTCGGCCGAGGCCCAGGGTGCGTCGGCCGACTATCCGTCGATCGCCTTGCGCCCGGCGCGCGCGGTGGCGGCCGGTGCGACGTCGTCGACCGTGATGACGCCGATCGCGGCAGGCGCCGGCGCGCCGAAGACGCCGCTGACCTCGGTGCTCGCGCTGAAACCGACGCCCGCGCCCTTCGCGATCACCGCGCAGCAGGCGAGCGGCGAGCGCAGGCACCCGCTCGCCAGCGAAGCGCTTCCGCTCACCATCGGCCGCTCGCGCGACCAGACGGTGGTGATCGACCGCCGTTACCAGGGTGTCTCCGGTCAGCACGTCTGCATCGACGGCGTCGACGAGAACGGCGCGCACGGCATCGTCCACGGCGACAACGGCATCGTCATCGCCGGCGTCGCCTTCGGTCCCGGCGAGCGCTTCGACTGGCAGCATGGCCAATCCCTGGTCCTGGGCGGATCGCTGCCGGGCGAGCCGACGTGCTCGCTCGTGCTGGCGCGAGAGAGCGAGCACTGAGATGACCACGGCCCTCACCTCCGGCCTGATCACGCCGATCGATCCCGGCCGCGCCGCCCGGCCGGGCGCGCTCGCGAGCACGGCGGCGGCGCCGACGCACGCGGTCTACGCGAACGGCGCGTGCCGTCTCGAAGCCGCGGTCGCGTCGTCGTGCGGCAGCCAGCACGCCGTCAACGAGGATGCGCACAGCGCCCTCGACGGCAGCGGGCGCCTCTTCGTCGTCGCCGACGGCGTCGGCGGCGGCGCGATGGCGCAGACCGCGAGCCGCCTGCTCGTCGCCGAGCTTCACGCCGCGCTCGACGGGCAGCCCCTCGACGGCGATCGCGTCGCCGCCGCCATGCTCGCCGCCGATCGCACGATCGCCGAGGCGATCGCCCGCGTCACCGAGCGGCCGGGCGCGGCGACGGTCGCGCTCTGCGCGGCGCTCGATGCGTCGGCGGCGCGCTGGCTCGTCGCCTGGGTCGGCGACTGCCGCGCCTACCGCTTCTCGACGCGCGGCGCCGGCCGGCTCGAGCAGCTGACGCGCGACGACACCTTCGGCCACCTCGGCGAAACGCCGCCGCCCGGCGGCTCGGCCCACGACCCGGCGCGCATGGTCGGCAACGGCGCGACCACCGGCGCGAACGCCGCCGTCCACGAGCTCGGCCGCGACGAGCTGCTCGTGCTCTGCAGCGACGGCGTCCACAAGCACCTCGACGGCGCCGACTGGTGCCGAATCCTCGCCGCGCCGGTGTCGCTGGCGCAGCGCGGCCAGGCCCTCGTGCAACGCGCCCGCGCGCGCGGCGGCGTCGACGACGCGACCGCGCTGTTGCTGCATCGCCTCGCGCCCGGGGCGCGCGGCCCACGCTGGGGCGGCCGTGCCGGCGCACCCCTCGACATCGAAAGGAACGAGCGATGACGCCCGCCGACATCGACCGCGTCTTCGGCCGCGGCCGCCTGCGCATGGTGACCGGCGACCACGTCGAGGTCTTCCGCGAGCAATCGCAACCCGGCGAGCGACGCCGCTACACCAAGCGCTTCCTCGCCACCGCCGCCGGCGACTTCAGCGAGTGGACCGAGCGCGAATGGCGCATCCTCGCGCGCCTGGTCGGCCACGGCATCAAGCCGGTGCCCGACGTCGTCCGCTTCGATCGCGGCGCCTCGGATCGCGCTGCGCTGGTGCAGACCTACGACGCCGGCATCACGGTCGACCACTGGGCGACGCTGCTGCCGCTCGAGCGCGACGGCACGACCCTGCGCAATGTCTTCGAGGACTGCGCCCACTGGTGGGCGCTCGCGCGCTCGAGCCTGGTCGCGCTCGACGCGATCCACGAGCTGCGCCTCGTCCACCTCGACCTCAAGGCCGACAACGTCTGCATCCCTGCGGGCCCGGCCGACTTCGACCCGCACATCCGCGGTCAGCGTCTGCAGCCCCGCTTCGACGACATCGCGCTGATCGACTTCGCGTTCTCGCTCGTCTCCGGCGAGCGGCTCGAGAGCGCGCTGCCGATCGCGCAGCAGGCCGACTACGAATACCAGTCGCCGCGGCTCCTGCATGCGCTCGAGGCCGGCCGCCACGGCGACCTCGCGCCGACGCGCCAGCTCGACTGGCGCTGCGACCTTTTCAGCCTGGCGGCCATGCTCTGGCGTTACCTGCCCGAGCCCGAAGACACGACGACGGGCGACTGGACGCGGCCGCGCCACGCCAGGGCGCGCGCCCTCGTGCGTCGCCTGATCGAGGCGCACGACGCCGAGCTGCCGGCCACGCGGCCGCACGCCGAGCTGATCGCGCTCGCCACCGAGCCGCTTTCGCTGCCAGCGCTGGGCGAATCTCTGCAGCGCGGTTGGACACTCGCGTTCGACAGCCGCGCCGCCGCACCCGCATCGACGACGCCGGTGACGCGGATCGCGCTGCCGGTCGTCGCGCCGGCCGCGAGCGCCGCGCAGGCCGCCATGGTCGCGCCTGCGGGCGCGGCAGCCGCCGTGGCCGCCCCTGCGGGCGCGGCAACAGCCGCGCCGGTGTTGTCGGCAGCGGCCATGCCTGCGTTCTCGACGGCAGCCGCGCCTGTGCCTGGGTCCGCCGTCGAAGACGAGCCGCCGATCGCGCCGGGCTTCGATCGCCAGGACTCGCGCGAATCTCTCGCCGTCGATCCGACCGACGTCGCCCTGCGCCTGCGGGCGCATCGCCGCGACCGCGAGCAGCGCCAGCGCCGGCTCGTGCGGGCGGCAAGCGTGGCGGGCGCCGGGCTCGCCGCGATGGCGGCACTCGCCTGGCTCGAGCCGTCGTGGCGCGCACTTGCCGATCCGCGCGATCGCGATGTCGCCATCGCGCCGACGGTCGCGCCAACGCGGGCGCCGCTGCCCGCCCCCGTCGCGCCGGTCACGGCGGGCGAAGCGCCGCCCTCGGCGACACCGAAGCCCGCGCCGGAGGTCCCGGTGTCGACGATCGCTGCCGTCCCGATCGATGCAAGTGCGCCCGCGGTCACGCCCGCAGCGAACCCGCCGTCGCCGGCAGAGGACGCTGGCACACCGACGGCGGTCGAGACGAGCGGGCCCTCCGCAGCCGGAACATTGGCTGCCGGGCCAGCGCCGAAGGCGGCACCTGCGACAGTGCCGCCGCATCCCAGGAACCCGGAGCCGCATGTGCGCCCATCCGCGCTGGCACGCGCGGCGGAGCCGACGTCGGCCCGTTCGCTGCCCGCCCGGAGCGCGCGTGCCGCCCCGACGCCCTTCCCGGCGCCATCGCGCGTCGCGCGCGCCAATGCGGCGAAGAATGCCGCGACGAAGCCGCTGGCCTCGCCCGCCGGCACGGCCAGCCTCGCCAGCTCGCGACGAGCGGCGAGAGCGGGCGCCTTCGCGGGACACGGCGCGCCGATGCCGTGGGCCGTCGCCGGCCGCGCCGCGCCGCGCGTCATGCTCGCCCGCGCGGCCGGTAGCGGCGAAAGCGGTGCGCTGTTGCCGTTGTCGACGTCGTCGCCGGCTCCCGCCGCGGCGACGCCTTCGCGTACGGAAACGGGCTCCTCGATGCCGGTCGGCGTCAACCCGAGGGCGAGCCCGGCGCCCTCACCACCGGCCACGCCGCTTTCGACGGCGGCGCTCGCCGTCGTCGCCAGGCCGGCGCTGTCAACCGACACCGCCGCGGCGACGAGCGCACCGACCGTCGCCGTGCCGCCGCTTGCCGCCACCGACAGCGCGGCGATCGACTACGCGGCTCGCGCCAGCGAGCTGATGGCGCATCAGGTGCCGCGCCTTGCGCAACGTGCCGAGCGGACGGTGGCACGCGTGCTTTTCGTCGCCGGCCGCTCCGAAAGAGTGTCCGGCGACGAAGAGATTCGCGCCGCGGCGAGCGCGGTCGGCCGCGACGCCGGCGACGCGCTCGCCGGGCTGTCGATTTCGGTGCGCGAGGCACAGCGTCTCGGCGAGGCGGCACGGGCCGAGTACGCGCGCCGCGGCGGCACGGCGGAATCGCTCGCCTTGCAGGCGCGCGCTTTCGGCGCCAACCCCCTGGACGTCGAAGCCGCCGGAAACCTCGCCTTCCTG
>JBDSLQ010000238.1:0-2752 GCA_039916285.1 Caldimonas sp. | reverse complement strand
CTCGACCCCCGGCGCGGGCAGGCCGATATGGGCCGACTTGACCTCGTGCGCATTGGCACAGATCGCGAACGGCGAAGTCTCGGTCATGCCGAGGCCGGTGAGCATCCTGATGCGCTCGCCGCACTCGTCTTCGGCGAGGCGATCGAGCTTGTCCCAGACCGGCTGGGCCAGGCCGGCGCCCGAGAAGAAGAACATCCTGACGCGGCTGAAGAGGGTCTTCCTCAGCGCCGGGTCGACCTCGAGCGCGTTGGCGATCTCCTCGAAGCCCTTCGGCACGTTGAAATAGATCGTCGGCGCGATCTCGCGCAGGTTGCGCAGCGTCTCGCCGATCAGCGCCGGCGTTGGCTTGCCTTCATCGATGTAGAGCGTGCCGCCGTTGTAGATGACGAGGCCGACGTTGTGGTTGCCGCCGAAGGTGTGGTTCCACGGCAGCCAGTCGACCAGCACCGGCGACTCCTCGGCGAGCACGGCGAAGCACTGGCGGATCATCTGCTGGTTCGAGCACAGCATGCGCTGCGTGTTGATGACCCCCTTGGGCAGCTTGGTCGACCCGGACGTGAACAGGAACTTGGCGATCGTGTCGAGGCCGACGCGCTCGTAGGCGTCGTCGACCGCCCGGGTCGGCGCCGTCGCCACCAGCGCGTCGAACGGGATCGTCTCGCGACCTTCGAGCGTGCCCTCGCCAAGGACGACACGCGTGTCCCGCGGCACGGCCGCGTCGATCGCCTTGCGGTAGGCCGGGCCGCTGGCGAACACCATCCCCGGCGTCAGCATCTCGAGGATGTGACGCAGCTTGCCGTGGTCCTGCGAGACCAGCGAATAGGCCGGCGAGACCGGCGCGAAAGGCACTCCGGCCATCATTGCGCCAAGCGCGAGCAGGAAGTGCTCGATGTCGTTGTTGGACAGGATCGCGACCGGCCGCTCGGCCGAGAGGCCGTGGTCGAGCAGCGCCTGCGCGATCGCACGCGCGCTCGCCAGCGCCTCACCGTAGCTGACGCGGCGCCAGTCGCCCCCTTTGACGCGCTTGGCGACGAGGGTACGGGCCGGATCGCGCGTGGCCCACTCGACGAGACGGTCGGTGAGGCGTTCCGGATAGGGCGCAAGCGGCTCGCGCGAGACGACCAGCGTCGAGCCGTCTTCTCGGCGCGCGAAGTCGGCCTCGAGCGAGCCGCCGAGCGGCAACGAGCGGTAGCGCGCCGCCATCGTCACGCCTTCTGGACCTTTGCAGCCTTGCCTTCGAGAAAGGCGCGGACCCGGCTCTTCGCGGCTTCGTCGCCCGAGGCGATCGCCGCCATCAGCGACTCGACGAACAGGCCATCGCCTTGCGCCATGTCGGCGATGCGCGGAAGCGCGTGCATCACCGCGAAGTTCGAGAGCGGCGCGTTGGCGGCGATTCGCTCGGCGAGCGCGAACGCCTTGGCCAGGCCCTGGCCATCCTCGACGACGTACTGCGAGATGCCGATCGCCAGGCCCTCGCGCGCGTCGTAGACGCGGCCGGTCAGCATCATGTCGGTCATTCGCGCCGCCCCGATCAGGCGCGGAATCCGCGCCGAGCCACCGCCGCCGACGAAGAGGCCGCGCTGGCCTTCGGGCAGGCCGTAGAACGCGCTCTCTTCAGCGATGCGGATGTGGCATGCGGCAGCGAGCTCGAGGCCACCGCCGACGACCGCGCCGTGCAGCACCGCGACCACCGGCACCCGGCCGAACTGGATCTGCTCGAATGCGGCATGCCAGGAGCGCGAGTGGACGATTCCTTCTGCGACGCTGCGCTCCGAGATCTCGGCCAGATCGAGGCCGGCGCAGAAGTGATCGCCGGCGCCGCTCAGGACGACGGCGCGCACCGCTTCGGGCAGATTGACGAAGGCAGTATGGAGCTGGGCGACGAGCGCGTCGCTGACCGCGTTGCGCTTCTGTGGGCGATTCAGGCGAACGTGCAGGACCGACCCGGCGGGCGCGAGGTGCAGCAGGTCGAGCGACTGCAGGACGGCAGGGAGTGAAGCGCTCGCGCGTGGCTCGTTCGTTGTCATCGAATTTCGATCGTAAGGAGGACGCCCGGACACTCGGCTAGGGACTTCCCTTCGCGCTGCCGCGGCGCTGCGGCGGACATCGGGTAATTACTACGACTAATGGTTAACGTTGAAAACTATATTGGATCGTCCCGGCCCTGACAACCCCTTTGTCTCCAGAGTGGCATCCACACATTCCTCGGTGCGCACATCGACGCGCGAGCGCGCCCTTCCCGGCGGCCTCGACCACGGCAGGGTGAGAAGCCTTCTCGGCTACAGCCTCGCGCAGGCCGCGATCCCCAGCCTCAAGATCTTCAACAAGCGGATCGGCGAGCCGTTCCAGCTGCGCCGCATCGATTTCACGATCCTGATGCTGGTCGCGTCGAACCCGAACGTCACGCAGCGACAGATGTCGCTCGCGCTCGACGTCTCGGCGCCGCGCCTGACGCTCGTCTGCGACAAGCTGGTCGAGCGCGAGCTGATCACGAGGACGCGCAGCGAGGAAGACCGGCGCAAGCAGATCATCGCGCTGACGCGCAAGGGCGCGGCGCTGGCGAGGAAGGCCGAGCGCATCGCCGACGGGATGGAGAGCGAGCTGCTCGGCCACCTCACCGAGGCCGAGCGAATGCAGCTGTTCGAGTTGCTGGAGAAGGTCGCTCGGCATCGTCGCGTCTAGCGAGTCCGCCTCCCGCGCGCACCTGCCCTGCCGATGCTGCTTCAGCGCTGGCGCGGTGCGATGCGCCGAT
>JBDSLQ010000237.1:0-6681 GCA_039916285.1 Caldimonas sp. | reverse complement strand
GCTGCATGTGGTCGGCATCGCGGAACGTGAAGCCCCAGGCGAGGATGGCGTAATCCTTGACCCAGTTCGCGTACCAGTCGAGCACGTCGCCGTAGATGTGCACCGAGCCCTGCATCATCTGCTCGATCACCTGCACGTCGCTGCCGAGCTGCTCGCCCTGGATGAAGTTGACGCGCAACCTGGCCCCGGGCTTGTCGTTCACGCAGGCCGTGAAGCGCAGGTTCTGCCGGTCGAGGATGGAGCCGAGCGCATCGGAGCCTCCCAGCGTGAGTGTCGTTTGCGCCTGCAACGGCAGCGCCAGTGCGCAGGCAGCGGCGAGCAGGGCGGAGCGGAACGTCGTCTTGGTCATGGTGTTTCCTTCATGCTTGCCGCATCATGTTAGCGCTAACATGATGCTCGCTGGCGGCACCGCGCTTGTCAAGCGAGCTTTCCGGACCCGACATGCCACCGTCTGCGACATCCCGCGTGCGTTCGACCTCCGCCGGCCCGCCGCGCATGCAGGATGTCGCCGCGGCCGCGGGTGTCTCGATGATCACCGTCTCGCGCGCCCTCAGCGAGCCGGCGAAGCTGGCGCCGGCGACGCGGGCCCGGGTGCAGGCGGCGATCGACCTGCTGCACTACGTCCCCAATCTCACCGCGGGCAGCCTCGCCTCGCGGCGCTCGCGCATCGTCGCGGCGATCGTCCCGACGCTCGCCAACTCGATCTTCTCGGACACCGTCGACGGCCTGGCGCAGGCCCTGGTCGAAGGCGGCTACCAGCTGCTGCTCGGCCAGAGCCGCTACCGGGAAGCCGAAGAAGCGGCGCTGGTCGACGCGTTCCTCGGCCGCCGTGTCGACGGCCTCGTGCTCACCGGTGTGCGGCATGCGAGGGGCGTTCGCGCGCGGCTGCAGCGCGCCGGCGTGCCGGTGGTCGAAACCTGGGACCTCGCCGCCCGGCCGATCGACATGGTGGTGGGCTTCTCCAATCGGCGCGCGGGCGAGGCCGCGGCGCGCTACCTGGCCGGCAAGGGCTACGGCCGCCTCGCCTTCGTCGGCGGCGAAGACGACCGCTCGCGCGAGAGACTCGAGGGCTTTCAGGCCGGCGCGCGGGCGTGCAAGGCAGGGCGGGTGGCCGTCGATGCAGTGCCCTCGTCGTCCTCTCTCGCCGACGGCAGCGCGGCCATGGGCCGGCTGCTGCGGCTGTCGCCGCCGGTCGGCGCAGTCTTATGCGTCAACGACATGCTGGCCGCCGGCGCCTTGTTCGAGTGCCGCCGCCGCGCCGTCCCGGTTCCGGCGCGGATGGCGGTGATGGGCTTCGCCGACCTGCCCATCGCCGCGGCCATCGAACCGGGCCTGACATCGATCCAGGTTCGCTCGGAAGCCATGGGGCAGCACGCCGGCGCGCTGCTGCTGCAGCGCCTGCGGGGCGGCAGCCGCACGGCACGCATCGTCGATCTCGGCTTCGCGGTGGTCGAGCGCGCGAGCGCCTGAGGGCGTGCTGCCGCCTGCGCGCGGCAGTCATTCGATGACACGGGAGAAATCCGCGTTGACACTCCGTGCGCGGGGCGAAAAAATTTGCCACCGCCCTTCGCCGGCTCGAAGATGCCCGACGGGTGCCCACCCAGGAGAACCCCCATGAAAGTTTCGATTCGCCCGCTGCGGCGCGGCCTGATGGTCCTGGCGCTGGCGCTTCCGGCGCTCGCTGCCGCCCAGTCACCGGTCACGCTGCACGGCGCCGTGCAGTTCAACGATGACCACGCGTTCAACAAGGCGTTGCTCAAGTTCGAGGAGCTGGTCAAGAAGTACTACGGCAAGCCGGTCAACTTCGTGCTGCATCGCAACAGCGAGCTCGGCCTCGAGAAAGACTACTTCGCCTACATGAACCAGGGCGTGTCGGTCGACTACGCAATCGTCTCGCCGGCCCACATGTCGACGTTCTCCAAGGCGGCGCCGTTCATCGACGCGCCATTCCTGTTCCGCGACCTGGCGCACTGGAACAAGGTGCTCGACGCCGACACGCTCAAGCCCGTCGCCGACGAAGTCGCCGCCAAGGCCGACGTCATGCTCATCGGCTACGCCGGCGGCGGCACGCGCAACATCTTCGCCAACAAGTCGGCCAAGAACATGGCCGAGCTCAAAGGCCTGAAGGTGCGCGTGCAGGGGGCGCCGATCTGGAGCAAGACGTTCGCCGCGACCGGCATGGCGCCGACCGTGATCGCCTACAACGAGGTCTACACCGCGATCCAGAACGGCGTCATCAACGCCGGCGAGAACGAGGCCGCCGGCGTCGAGGCCATGAAGTTCTACGAGGTCGGCCCGAACCTGCTGATGACGCAGCACGCGATCACGATCCGGCCGATCGCGTTCTCGGGCAAGACCTACAAGAAGCTGCCGCCCGACCTGCAGGCGGCGATCCTGAAGGCGGGCAAGGAGGCGGGCGCCTATGGCCGGCAGGTCGAATCAAGCGAGGACACGGCCAAGCTCGACGTCCTCGAGAAGGCGGGCAAGCTGAAGCGGATTCCGTTCGCCGACCGAGACGCGATGAAGAAGGCCGTCGACCCGGTGATGGCCGACTACGCCAAGGAGATCGGCGCCGAGGCGATCTATACCAAGATCAACGGGTTGTAGGCGGTCGAGCCGCTTCCGGCGGGGGTGAATCCTCCGCCGGAATTTTTTTGCCCGGGCGGCGGCGGGCGCAGCGACGGATGCCAGAGGAAAGCTCCATGCGCAAGCTCATCGAAGGCTATTACCGCCTGCTCAACCTGCTGCTGGTGGTGACCGTGGCCGTGCTGGTCGTGCCGGTCGCGATCCAGATCCTGTCGCGCCATACGCAGCTGATACCTTCGTGGATCTGGACCGAGGAGATGGCGCGCTTCCTCTTCGTCTGGATGATCATGATCGGCTCGATGGTCGGGATCCGCGACGGCGCCCACTTCGATGTCGATCTCTGGCCCGAGCTGCCGCCCCGCGCCAATGCGCTTCTGCGCGTCGTCGCCGACGTGTTCGTGCTGGTCTTGGCGCTCGTCTTCATCTGGTACGGCATCCGTTTCGTCCAGTTCGGCTGGGACCAGACGTCCGAGCTCGCCGAGCTGCCGATGGTGTGGATCTTCCTCGCCTGGCCGCTCGCGGGCTTCACCTGGGTCGTCTTCCTCGGCGAGCGCTTCCTCGCCAACCTGCGCCTCATCGCCGCCGGCACGAGGGAGGCACCGTGAGCGGCGGCGCGCTTTCGCCCTCGATGGCGGCGCTGGTCCTGTTCGGCGTCTTCTTCTTCCTGATGGCCTTGCGCGTGCCGATCGCATTCGCCCTCGGCCTGGCGTGCCTGCCGGTGATGCTCTACGAGCCCCGCCTGTCGCCGATGATCCTCTTCAACGAGACCTTCAAGTCGTACAACTCGTTCATCCTGCTGGCGGTCCCGTTCTTCCTTCTGACCGCGAACCTGATGAACGTCGGCGGGATCACCGACCGGCTGGTGCGACTGTCGCGCGACCTCGTCGGGCACCTGCCGGGCGGCCTGGCGCAGGTCAACGTCGTGCTCTCGATCTTCTTCGCCGGCATCTCCGGGTCGTCGACCGCCGACGCCGCGAGCCAGGGCAAGATCTTCATCGAGGCGCAGGTCAAGGAAGGCTACGACCTGTCGTTCTCGGTCGCGATCACGGCGGTCTCGGCGGTGCTCGCAGTCATCATTCCGCCGTCGATCCTGATGATCGTGTGGGGCGGGACGCTCTCGGTGTCGATCGGCGCGCTGTTCCTCGCCGGCATCATCCCGGGGCTGCTTCTCGGCTTCGTGCAGATGCTCACGGTGCACGTGTACGCCAAGATGCGCAACTACCCGAAGTACCCGCGCTCGACGCTGCGCGAGGTGGTTGCGGCGATGTTCGTGGCGATTCCGGCGCTGATGACGCCGGTGATCATCATCGGCGGCAAGATCTTCGGCTGGTTCACCGCCACCGAGTCGGCGGCGATCGCAGTGATGTACGCCGCCGTGCTGTCAATCTTCGTCTACCGCGAGCTGAAGGGGCCCGGCCTGTACGCGGCCCTCATCGACACCGGCAAGCTCGCCGCCGTGGCCCTTTTCTGCGTCGGCACGGCGAGCGCGTTCGGCTGGCTGCTCGCGTACTACCAGATCCCCAAGGCGCTGCTCGCCGGCGTCGGCAGCTGGGGCATGGGAATCACCGCGACAGGCTTCTTCATCGCCTTCTGCTTCCTCGTCGTCGGCTGCTTCCTCGACGCCATCCCGGCGATCATCATCGTCGGCACGATCCTCGAGCCGCTCGCCAAGGCGGTGCACATGGATCCGGTGCACTTCGCGATGGTCGGCATCATCTCGCTCGCCTTCGGGCTGGTGACGCCGCCGTACGGCCTGTGCCTGATGATCTCGTGCGCCATCGCCAAGGTCAGGCTGATGTTCGTGATGAAGGATGTCATGATCATGCTGATGCCGATGCTCGCCGTGCTCGCGGCGACGATCGTCTTCCCCGAGATCATCCTGTTCCTGCCCCGGCTCATCTCGCCCGAGTTCCTCAGGTGATCCGCTTCGAAAGGCTCCCCGGCTTTGGCATCGAGGCCGCCGGCGTCGACCTCGCCGAGCCCCTGCCGGACACCGACTTCGCCGCGCTCGAGCAGGCGTTCTACACGCATCACGTGCTCGCCTTGCGCGGCCAGGACATCGCCGCCGCCCGCTTCGTCGAATTCGCCCGCCGCATCGGGCCGCCGCAGCCGCACGTCATCGATCAGTTCCACCATCCCGACGATCCGAACATCCTGATCCTGTCGAACGTCAGGAAGAACGGCGCGCCGACCGGCCTGCAGGACGCCGGTTCGTACTTCCACACCGACTACTCCTACCTGCAGGTGCCGGCGCGAGCGACCACGCTCTACTCCCGCGTCGTGCCGCGCGCCGGCGGCGATACGCTGTTCGCCGATCAGCAGGCCGCCTACGACGATCTCCCCGAGTCGATGAAGCGGCGCATCGAGCCGCTGCTGGCCGTCCACCACTACGGCAACCGCCACGACGTCGACGAGACGAGCCGCACCGTCGCTTCGGTGCTCAGCGCCGAGCAGAAGGCCAAGATGCCGCTGATAACGCACCGGATCGCCCGGCCGCACCCCGTCACCGGCAAGAAGGCGCTCTACGCCGTCTCGGGCAGCTCGTTCGGCATCGTCGGCATGCCCGACGACGAAGCGCGCGACCTGCTCGACGAACTGGCGGCGCACTCGACCGCGCCGCGCTACCAGATGCGCTTTCGCTACGGCGTCGGCGACATCGTCGTCTGGGACAACGCGGCGCTGCTCCACTCGGCGACGCTGATCGATCCGGACGACGCCCGCACGCTCTGGCGCATCACGGTGCTCGAGCCGTCGCCGGAGGCCGTCGCGCCGGCGGTTCTTGCCGCGACCTTCGTCTCGCCGCCGTGATCCCCGTCGGCGCCTTCCGCCGAGTGCCGCCGTTTGCGCAGGGACAGGTGCTCGATCTTCGCGTCTAGTGCAACGCCGCGCACCGGCATGACCGGCCGTCAGGCTGGCGCCACCATCCTCTCCGGCACGGCATTTGCGACGCTGCTCCTGATCGCATTCATGATGGGCGCGAACCACGTCGCGGCGCGCGTGGCCTTCGATCATGGTGTCGACGTCGCGACAGCGGTGAGCGTTCGCAGCACGATCACCGCGCTCGTCGTCGGCGCGTTGCTCGTCGTCCAGCGGGTTCCGCTGGCGCTGACGCCGCGCCATCGGCGCGCACTGCCTGCGATCGGCCTGCTCATCGGCGTGCAGAGCCTGTGCCTCTATTCGGCGGTCGCTCCCCTGCCGGTCGCGCTCGCCCTCCTCGCGTTCGACACGTACCCGCTGTGGACGGCCCTCTGGGCGCGCGTGCGAACCGGCCCGAGCGTCGCGTCGTGCTGGCGATGCCGGTGATGCTGGTCGGCCTCGCCCTCGCCCTCGACGTGCTCGGCGCGGCGTCGGGCCTGGGCGCGACCGCGCAGTGGCGCGAAATCGGCGCCGGTGTCGCCTTCGCCCTCGTCGCGGCCGCGACCTTCGGCTTCGCCCTCGTCCTCACCCAGCACGAGGCCGGAGACCTCGACGGCCGGCTTCGAACGACGACGACGATGCGATCGTCGCCGTGATCGCCGTCGTCGCCGCGACGGCACGCGGCGGTTTCCACCTGCCCGACGCAGCGCCAGGATGGTGGGGCCTGGCTGCGCTGACCTTCCTCTACGGCACCGCGTTCACGATCATGTTCACGGTGCTGCCGCGACTGGGCGTCGTCGGCAACTCGGCGATCATGAATGTCGAGCCGGTGTTCGCGCTGGGACTGGCCTGCCTCGTGCTCGGGCAGTCGATCGCCCTGTCGCAGCTCGCGGGCGGCCTCGTCGTCGTCGCGACTGTCGTCTGGCTGGGTCTGCGCCGGACCTCTGCGGGAATCGCTGCCTGACTGACACGCAGCGCAGCCGGGAGTCAGGCGCCGTCAGGGCAGAAGCGCCGGCGGAATCTCGCGTGCCAGGAAGTCGTAGACCGCGCGCACCAGCGGGTTCGAGCGGATCTCGCGATGCACGGCGAGCCAGCACGGCAGCGTGGCGCCCGTGACCCCCGGCAGCACCTCGACGACGCCCGGCCAGTAGCGCAGGTTGTAGCGCGCCACGAAGCCGATGCCCGCGCCTTCGGCGATGAGCCGGCCGTAGGCGACCTGGTCGTCGGTGCGGAGCGCGA
>JBDSLQ010000236.1:0-6557 GCA_039916285.1 Caldimonas sp. | reverse complement strand
ACCGCCACGCCGTCGACTCGCGCTATGCCTGGGGCCGGCTCGCGATCGCGCTCGCCCTGATGACGATCGGCAGCAGCGCCATGTACGTCGTCGCCGTCGTCCTGCCGAGCGTGCAGGCCGAGTTCGGCACCGCGCGCGCCGACGCGTCGCTGCCGTACACGCTGCTGATGGTCGGCTTCGGCATCGGCGGCGTCTTCATGGGCCGCCTGGCCGATCGGCGCGGCATCGTCGTGCCGCTCTACATCGGCGCGGTCGGGCTCGGCGCCGGCTTCATCGCCGCCGGGATGGCCGGCAACATCTGGACTTTCGCGATCGTCCATGGCGTGCTGCTCGGCCTGGTCGGCAGCTCGGCGAGCTTCGCGCCGCTCGTCGCCGACACCTCGCTCTGGTTCGAGCGCCGCCGTGGCATCGCCGTCGCGATCTGCGCGAGCGGAAACTACGTCGCCGGCGCGATCTGGCCGCCGATCGTCCAGCACTTCGTCGCGAGCGTCGGCTGGCGCCAGACCTACATCGGCCTCGGGGTGTTCTCGGCGCTGTCGATGGCGACGCTGGCGATCTTCATGCGCGGCCGGCCACCGGCCCTGGTGGCGAGCGCCGATCCGGCAGCGGCGCAGGCGCTTCACGAGCGCCCGTTCGGCCTGACGCCGACCGCCGCGCAGACGCTGCTCTGCATCGCCGGCGTCGCCTGCTGCGTCGCGATGTCGATGCCGCAGGTCCACATCGTCGCCTACTGCGGCGACCTCGGCTACGGCGCGGCGCGCGGCGCGCAGATGCTCTCGCTCATGCTCGCCTGCGGGGTGGCCAGCCGGCTCGTCTCGGGCGCCATCTGCGACCGCATCGGCGGCCTGCGCACGCTGATGCTCGGCTCGATCCTTCAGGGCACCGCCCTGCTCCTCTTTCTGCCGTTCGACTCGCTCGCCTCGCTGTTCGTCGTCTCGGCCCTCTTCGGCCTGTTCCAGGGCGGCATCGTCCCGTCGTACGCGATCATCGTGCGCGAGCACTTCCCCGCCGCCGAGGCCGGCGCGCGCACCGGCACCATCCTGATGTTCACGCTGTTCGGCATGGCGCTCGGCGGCTGGATGTCCGGCAAGGTGTTCGACCTCACGGGCTCGTACCATGCGGCGTTCCTGAACGGCATCGCCTGGAACCTGCTCAACCTGAGCATCGCCTTCTTCCTCCTGCGCGGCGCGCGCGGGCAGCGACGGCAACGTGCTCTCGGTGAAGCGGCCGCCTAACGCCGCCGCTTTTCGACCGACGCCATGCCGATCCCTCCCGAGAACGCCGACCTCGACTTCGTCGCGCCGACCGGCGACGGCGCGGCGAGCGGAGCGGGCGCCGACACCGCCGGCGAGGCGGCGCGCTCGCACTCGACAGGCATCGTGCCAAGCCAGGATCTGCGCGCGATGGTCCTGCGCAAGGAGATCTTCGCCCTCGAGCCGATCGCCGACGACCAGTTCCAGCCGGCCAGCCTCGATCTGCGCCTCGGAGCGACGGCTTACCGCGTCCGCGCCAGCTTCCTGCCCGGCCAGGGCCCGGTCAAGGCCAAGCTCGACGAGCTCGCGATGCACGCCATGGACATCGGCGCCGGCGGCGTGCTCGAGAAGGGCTGCGTCTACATCATCCCGCTGCTCGAAGGGCTGGACCTGCGCCACCGCACCTCGGCCATGGGCAACCCGAAGAGCTCGACCGGCCGGCTCGACGTCTTCACCCGCCTCATCACCGACCAGGGCACCGCGTTCGACCAGGTGAAGGAGCAGTACAGCGGCATGCTCTACGCCGAGGTCTCGCCGCGCACCTTCAGCGTCCTGGTGAGGAAGGGCTCGCGCCTCAGCCAGCTGCGCGTGCGCCGCGGCAAGCCGATCGCGAGCGACGGCTTCATGCGCCGGCTGCAGCAGGAGCACGGCCTGGTGCAGTCGCCCGAGCCCGGGCCGGGCGATGCGCGCGCGGTCGAGATCGTCAACGGCGTTCCGGTCCGGGTCGACCTTCAGGGAAGGCGCTCGAACGGGATCATCGGCTACAAGGCGCGCAGCCACGCCGGCCTGATCGACATCGACCGCGTCGGCCACTACGAGGTCGACGAGTACTGGGAGCCGGTTCGCGCGCCGGCGCGCGGCGGCCTGATCCTCGACCCGGCCGAGTTCTACATCCTCGCCTCGCAGGAGGCGGTTCGCGTTCCGCCCGGCTATGCCGCGGAAATGATCGCCTACGACACGCTGGTCGGCGAGTTCCGCGTTCACTACGCCGGTTTCTTCGACCCCGGCTTCGGACACAGCGACGCCGGTGGCGAGGGCTCGCGCGCCGTCCTCGAGGTTCGCTCCTACGAGGTGCCGTTCGTCCTCGAGCACGGCCAGCTCGTCGGCCGGCTCGCCTACGAGCGGCTGACGGCGACCCCGGCCGTCCTCTCCGGCCAGGGCGTGAAGTCGTCGTACCAGGGCCAGGGGATCAAGCTGAGCAAGCACTTCAAGGCCGTGCCCTGACGCTTGCTTCTCACTCGCCTGTGCCCGGCGCGAACGACGTCAGCGGTCGAACAGGAACGGTTGCTCGGCCTCGAACTCGCCGATCACGCTCTTGACGATTCGCGCGACGACCGCTTTCATCGCCTCAGGCCCTTCCCAGGTAGGTACGGCGACGCTGCCTTCACCGCCGACGACGAAGCGCGTGTCGTCGCGCCAGGCGGGATCGGCGCGCAGGCGCCGGTTCAGCTCGTGGATGAACGACTGAGTGTCGAGCGCGACCGGTTCGCTCGCCGGCCGCCGCAACAGGCGCTTCCAGTGATCGCTGCTCGCGCTCGAGGGCCGTCGGCCGCCTCGGCCTTCACGCGCACGGACGGCGCCACTTGCGGGTTGCTTGATCACGGGTACGAAGCAGCGGGGAAAGAGCGGGGGGCAAGCCTTGTGCCGCCGACACAGGCGACCCTCAGCGCGGATCGACGCGGACCAGCCGGGTGTGCGTGTCGACGAGCGTGAAAGTGCCGTCGTCGTTGGCCACGACGGGCAAGCCGGCGTAGGCGGTGCGGTAGCGGCGCTGGTCGGTGCCGGGGGTGCCGTCGCGATCGCGATCGGCGTCCTCGACCAGGGTGTAGCAGGCGCCGGTGACGGAGCGGACTTCCAAACGGCGCGAGAGGCGGGTGGGCAGGAGGCCCGTGGGAGGGTCGGCATCTTCACTCATCGAGGCTGACTGGCAATCGACGTGCACCTGTCGACAGGCACGGGCCTTGCCCTGAGGCGGAGGCCCGTTCTACTTCGAGGAAGACCCATGCCTGCCGATCGGACCCCCGCCCGCCCCTCGACCGCCGCGTCACGCGACTCGGCCACCGAAGCAACCGGCCTGCTCAGCGCCGACCATCGCGAGGTGCACGCCCTGTTCGAGCGCTACCGCGAGCTCGCCGAAGCCGGTGCCCCGGGCGACGAGCGGCGGCCGCTCGCCGAGCAGATCTGCACCCTGCTCACCGTCCACGCGGCGATCGAGGAAGAGATCTTCTACCCGGCGGCACGCGCCGCCGGTGTCGACACCGGCCTGCTCGACGAGGCCGAGGTCGAGCATGCCTCGGCCAAGGACCTGATCGCGCAGATTCGCGACGTTCAGGCCGACGCGCCGCTTTACGATGCGAAGGTTACCGTCCTCGGCGAATACATCGATCATCATGTCGGCGAGGAGGAGCAGGAGCTTTTCCCGAAATGCCGCGCCTCGGGCATGGACCTCGACGATCTCGGCATCCGCCTGGCCGCGCGCAAGGCCGAGCTGATGAGCGAGATGAGCGAAGGTCTGGAAGTCGTCGGCTGAAAGCCGTTCATTCACCAAAGAAAAGGAAACAACCCATGAGTCTCATCAGTTTCATCCAGGAAGCCGGCGAAAAGCTGTTCAACCGCCCGAAGGCCGCGCCGGCATCGGCGGGCGCCGCCCAGCCCGACCTCGCCTCGCTCAACACGACAGCCGGCGAAGCGATCGAGAAGTACATTGCCGCGCAAGGGCTGAAGGCAGACGCCCTCGACGTCAAGTACGACGGCGGGTCGCAGACCGTCACCGTGAGCGGCGTTGCGCCCGACCAGGCGACCAAGGAGAAGATCGTCCTCTGCTGCGGCAACGTCGCCGCGGTCGCCAAGGTGAACGACATGCTGACCGTGGCTTCCGGCGGTGAAGCGGAATCGACGTACCGCGAGGTGAAGTCCGGCGACACGCTTTCGAAGATCGCCAAGGACGCATATGGCGACGCCAACGCGTACATGAAGATCTTCGAGGCCAACAAGCCGATGCTTTCGCACCCGGACAAGATCTATCCAGGGCAGATGCTGCGCATTCCGGCCAAGTGACGCAAGCGCGGGAAGCGCAGTGAGCGAGATCGCCGCCGCCGCGCGGGCCGGTGCCGCCGAGGCGCCCGCGAAGCCGTCGTTGCAGACCTGGTGGACGCTGGTCAAGACGGCGTTCAGCTCCTGGATCGACGACTACGCGCCCAGCATGGGCGCGGCGCTCTCGTACTACACGGTGTTCTCGCTGGCGCCGCTGCTCCTGATCGTGGTCTCGGTGGCGGGACTTGTCTTCGGCGACGAGGCCGTGCGGGGCGAACTCTTCAGCCAGCTGCAGGGGCTGATGGGCGCCGATGCCGCCAAGGCGGTGCAGGATCTTCTCGTCAGCGTGAACAAGCCGACCCAAGGCATCGTCGGCACCATTGTCGGCGTGGCGCTGCTCGTCTTCGGCGCGACGACAGTCTTCGGCGAGCTGCAGGACGCGCTCGACCGCATCTGGCGCGCGCCGGCGCGCGAGGGAAGCGGACTGTGGGCGCTCCTGCGCGCCCGCCTGCTCTCGTTCGGGATGATCCTGGGGCTGGCGTTCCTGCTGATGGTCTCGCTCGTCCTCGGCGCCGCGATCTCGGCGCTCGGCAAGTGGTGGGGGCCGGCGTTCGGCGGCTGGGAAACGCTGCTGCAGATCGTCAACCTTCTCGTCGGCTTCGGCCTGACGACGGTCGTGTTCGCGATGATCTACAAGATGATGCCGCGCGTGAAAGTGCAGTGGCACGACGTCTGGCTCGGCGCCGTCGTCACCTCGCTGCTGTTCACGATCGGCAAGTTCCTGATCGGCCTGTACATCGGCAAGAGCGGCGTCGCTTCCGGGTTCGGCGCCGCCGGCTCGCTGATCGTCGTCTTCATCTGGGTCTACTACTCGGCGCAGATCTTCCTGCTCGGCGCCGAGTTCACCTGGGTCTACGCGAAGACGCTCGGATCGTTGCGCAGCGCGGAGGGTGTCGACGAGGTGGCGAAGAAGGCGGCCGGAACGGACGAGATTCCGGCGCGCAGCGAGGCTCCGAAGGCGCCGACGCCGGCAGCGCCTGCGCCGAGTGGGCCCGCCGGCGCGCGCGACCGGCCGGCCGCAGCGGCGAACGGCGCGACGATCGCCGACATCGGTGCCGGCCTGGCGTTCTTCATCGCGCTGCGCTTCGTGATTCCCCGCCTGTTGCGCCGGCTCTGAAGATCGCGACCTGGAACATCAACGGCGTCAATCGACGCCTTCCTTTGCTGCTCGAGTGGCTCGCCGAAGCCGAGCCCGACGTCGTCGCGCTTCAGGAGCTGAAGGCGGCCGACGGCGATTTCCCCGTCGCTGCGCTCGAAGACGCCGGCTACGGCGCGGTCTGGGCCGGTCAGCGCACCTGGAACGGCGTCGCCCTGCTGGCGCGCGGCACGACGCCGATCCTTTCGCGCCGCGCCCTTCCGGGCGATGCCACCGACGGCCACGCGCGATACATCGAGGCAGCGGCCTTCGGCGTGCTCGTCGCCTCCCTCTATCTGCCCAACGGCAACCCGCAGCCGGGACCCAAGTTCGACTACAAGCTTGCCTGGTTCGAGCGCCTCCTCGTCCACGCCCGCTCGCTCGCCGAGAGCGGGCATCCGGTCGTTCTCGCCGGCGACTACAACGTCGTCCCGACCGACGCCGACATCTACGCGACGCGCTCGTGGCTGAAGAACGCGCTGTTGCAGCCGGCACCGCGCGCCTGTTATCGGCGCCTGCTCGCGCAGGGCTGGACCGACGCGATCCGTGCGCTCCATCCCGACGAGCGGATCTACACCTTCTGGGACTATCTGCGCAACGGCTGGCCGCGCGACGCGGGCCTGCGCATCGACCACTTGCTGCTGAGCGAAAGCGTGCAGCCGCGCCTGCAGCGCGCCGGCGTCGACCGACAGGTGCGCGGTCGAGAGAATGCGAGCGACCACGCTCCCGTCTGGATCGAGCTGGCGTGACGCCGCCGCGGCCGGCCAGGCCGCGCCCTACATCACCGCGCCGAGGGACCAGGGAACGAACTCGTTCTGGCCGTAGCCGTGCACCTCGCTCTTGGTCTTCTGGCCCGAGGCGGTCGCGAGCATCAGGCGGAAGATGCGCTCGCCCATCTCGTCGATGCCGACGGTGCCGTCGATGACGTCGCCGCAGTTGATGTCGATGTCGTCTTCCTGCGAAATCCACAGCGCGGTGTTGGTCGAGAGCTTGAGCGACGGCGACGGCGCGCAACCGTAGGCCGAGCCGCGGCCGGTCGTGAAGCAGATCAGGTTGGCGCCGCCGGCGACCTGGCC
>JBDSLQ010000235.1:0-4087 GCA_039916285.1 Caldimonas sp. | reverse complement strand
GCTCGTCGCTCGGCAGGCTGCACGCCAAGACCGCGGTGATCGACAAGAAGATCATCTTCATCGGCTCGATGAACCTCGACCCGCGCTCGGCCAGCACCAACACCGAGTTCGGCATGTTCATCGAGAGTCCGGCGCTCGCCAAGGAGCTGCTGCGCGTGATCAACATCAGCAAGCTGGAGAGCGCGTACCGCTTGCGCCTCGAGCCCGAGACCTCGAACCTGCAATGGCTGACGCTCGAGGGCGACAAGGAGGTCATCCTCGGCGTCGAGCCGGAGTCGAGCTTCTGGCTGCGCGTGCACAACATGCTGCTGGGCTGGTTCGTTCCAGAGAAGCTGCTCTAACGAAGCCCCCACGCTCTCTTCGCTCGCTGCCCCCGTGGGGGCGCGGCCGGGCTTGGTGCGGCCCGGCGCCCGGCCGGCGCACGCGCGGGGACGGCACAATCGACGCGATGCGCTCCTCGTCCGCTCTCGCCGTCGCGATCGTCTGCATCACGACCGCTGCGCCAGTCTCCGCGGTCGAGAGCTGCGACCTGAACGGCCAGCACGTCAATCCGAACAACGGCAACACCACCGCCGGCAAGACCGGGCTGATGCGCTGCCGCGACGGCGAAGGCGGTCCTGTCGTTCGCGAGCAGGAGCTGCAGGCCGGCAAGTTCATGGGCATCGTCCGCTACTTCAAGGACGGCCAGCTCGAGAAGGAGCATCGCGTCAACGAGCGCGGCAACCGCGACGGCGTGGCGCGCGAGTACGTTCGCGCCGAGGGCGGCGCCAAGCCGGTGCTCGTGCGCGAGGAGACTTTTCGCGACGGTCGCACCGTCGGCCTGGCTCGCAGCTGGTATCCGACGGGGCAGCTGCGCCGCGTCTCCTTCCACGGCGACGACGACCGCGAGCAGGCGTCGGCCGAGTTCACCGCCGACGGCAAGCTCTACGACCTGCGCTGCGCGCCGCGCGCCGTCCTCGGCGCCGACGCCGACGACGCGCGCTGGTGCGGCCACGCCGGCGCCACCTCGAACGTCGTCCTCTACAGCAGCAAGGGCGTCGCCAAGGCGCGCGTCGCCTACGAGCGCGGCGAGCGCCGCAAGAGCGAATCGCTCGGCGAAGGCGGCGCCGTTCGCGAAGCGCAGGAGACGACGGGCACGGGCGGCGTCGAGCGCGCCTTCTACGCCGACGGCACCAAGCGCCGCGAGCTGCAATGGGTGATGGCGTCCGGAGAGCGTCCGCGCCGCGTGACGACGCTCGAGCAGGAGTTCCATGAGAGCGGCAAGCTGGTGCACGAGCGGCGCTGGCGCGTCGCCGAGCGCGGCGGCGAGCTGGCGCTCGAGCAGCACTGGTACCTGAACGGTCAGCCGAAGGAACGCGTCGAGTACCTCGCCGGCGACGGCAAGCCGCTGCGCCAGGAGTCGACCTTCCACGACAACGGCAGGAAGGCGTTCGAGGGCAGCTGGCGCATCGCGACACCGGCCGCGCGCGGCCGCGACGTCGCCACCGGCGTGCACAGGAGCTTCGACGATGGCGGGCGGCTGCGCGGCGAGCGCTTCTACGACGAGCGCGGCCGCGTCACGCGCGAGCGCGATCTCGATGGCGGCGGCAACGTCGTTCGCGACGACGAGGTGTTCGAGGACGGCTCGCGAAAGGCGTACGGCAAATGAGCGGCAGCGGCGAGTTCGACTACGTCGTCGTCGGCGGCGGATCGGCCGGCTGCGTGCTGGCGGGGCGGCTCTCGGAGAACCCGTTCGTTCGCGTCTGCCTGCTCGAGGCCGGGCCGGCCGACAAGAGCGTGCTGATCCACTGCCCGGCCGGCTTCGCGCTGCTCGGACGGACGGGCGGCGCGAACTGGGCGTTCGAAACCGAGCCGCAGGCAGGGCTGAACGGCCGCCACGGCTACCAGCCGCGCGGCAAGGTGCTCGGCGGAGCGAGCTCGATCAACGCGATGATCTACCTGCGCGGCCAGCCCGAGGACTACGACGCCTGGACGAGCGAAGGCAATCCCGGCTGGGGCTGGAGCGACGTGCTGCCCTACTTCAAGCGCAGCGAGAACAACGAGCGCGGCGCCGATGCGTGGCACGGCAGCGGCGGGCCGCTCAACGTGATGGACTTCGGGCAACCGCATCGCTTCGGCCGCTTCTTCGTCGAAGCTGCGGTGCAAGCGGGCCATGCGGCCAACGCGGACTTCAACGGCCCTCGTCAGGAAGGTGCCGGCGTGTTCCAGGTGATGCAGAAGAACGGCGAGCGCTGCAGCGCCGCCAAGGCCTTCCTCACGCCGCACCTGAGCCGCCCCAACCTGACAGTCGTGACGGAAGCACTGACGACGCGCGTGTTGCTCGAAGGCAAGCGCGCCATCGGCGTCGAGGCGCGCGTCGGCGGGGCGCTGCGAACCTACCGTGCCGGCCGCGAGGTCCTGATGTGTGCCGGGGCGCTGCAGTCGCCCCATTTGCTCATGCTGTCCGGCATCGGCCCTGCGGATCACCTGCGACAGCACGGCATCGTCCCGCTTCATGACCTTGCCGGCGTGGGCCGCCACCTGCACGATCACATCGACATCGTCGCCGCGCTCGACGCGCCGCATTTGAAGGATCTGTTCGGACTGTCATTCGGCGGCGCGCTCGCGATGCTGAGGGGTGCGCTCGAGTGGCGCCGCCATCGGCGTGGCATCCTGACCACCAACTTCGGCGAGGGTGGCGCTTTCCTGCGCAGCGGCCCGGAAGAGACGCGCGCCGATCTGCAGCTGCACTTCGTCGTCGCCAAACTCACCGACCACGGCAGGAAGACCATGTTGGGCCACGGCTACTCGTGCCACGTCTGCCTGCTCCGCCCGAAGAGCCGGGGCCGCGTGACGCTGGCGAGCGCCGATCCGTCGGCGGCGCCGCGCATCGACCCCAACTTCCTCGCCGAGCGCGACGACGTCGATCGCCTCGTGCGCGGCTTCAAGGCCATGCGCCGCATCCTGGCGCAGCCCGCCCTCGCCGGCCACGGCGCGCGCGAGCTGGAGGCGTCGGCGTCGGCGCAGAGCGACGCCGACGTCGAGCGCTTCATCCGCGGCCACGCCGACACGATCTACCACCCGGTCGGCACCTGCCGCATGGGCAACGGGCCGCTCGACGTCGTCGATGCCCAGTTGCGCGTGCGCGGCATCGCCGGGCTTCGCGTCGTGGATGCGTCGATCATGCCGAGCATCGTCAGCGGCAACACCAACGCGCCGACGATCATGATCGCCGAGAAGGCCGCCGACATGATCAAGGCGGTCGCACAGCCACCGGAGCAGACCTCTATGACCGTTCCCGACTACTACATCATCGGAGCCGAGCGATGAAGACACGCGCCGCGGTTGCCTGGAAGGCCGGCTCGCCGCTGACCATAGAGACCGTCGACCTCGAAGGGCCGCGCGCCGGCGAGGTGCTGGTCGAGATCAAGGCGACCGGCATCTGCCACACCGACTGGTTCACGCTGTCGGGCGACGACCCGGAGGGGCTGTTCCCGGCGATCCTGGGCCACGAGGGGGCGGGCGTCGTGGTCGAGGTCGGCGCCGGCGTGACGACGCTGGCCAGGGACGACCACGTCATCCCGCTCTACACGCCGGAGTGCCGGCAGTGCAAGTTCTGCCTGTCGCGAAAGACCAACCTCTGCCAGAAGATCCGCGCGACGCAGGGCAAGGGCCTGATGCCCGACGGCACGAGCCGCTTCTCGATCGACGGCAAGCCCCTGCTGCACTACATGGGAACGTCGACGTTCTCGAACTACATCGTCGTTCCGGAGATCGCCCTGGCGAAGATCCGCCCCGACGCGCCTTTCGACATCGTCTGCTACATCGGCTGCGGTGTGACGACAGGCGTCGGCGCCGTCCTCTTCACCGCCAAGGTCGAGGCCGGCGCGAACGTCGTCGTCTTCGGCCTCGGCGGCATCGGACTCAACGTGATCCAGGGCGCGAAGCTCGTCGGCGCGAACAGGATCATCGGCGTCGACGTCAATACCGGGCGCGAGGCGATGGCGCGCAAGTTCGGCATGACCGACTTCGTCAACCCGAAGGACGTCGCCAACGTCGTCGACGAGATCGTCCGCCTCACCGACGGCGGCGCCGACTACAGCTTCGA
>JBDSLQ010000234.1:0-3687 GCA_039916285.1 Caldimonas sp. | reverse complement strand
GGATAGCGTGGATCGCCCAGGGTGACGACATCGCGGGTTTCCGATGTCGCCTCGTCGATCCACGCGAGGGTCGCCGCCAGCAGCGCGTCGAGCGCCTCGGAAGACCCGGCGAGCGCGCCCGCCTGTGCTGCCGGGACGACCTGGTTGCGGGCCGAGACCGAGGCATCGAGGGCCGCCTGGGGCGAGCCGAACGCGGCGAGGAGCTTGCGTGCCGAGTCGCGGCCGACGCCCGGCGTCTCGAGCAACCGAACCCAGGCGGCGAGCTCGTCGCGGTCGATCACGCCGCGCGCGAAATCAGGGCTGGGTGAAACGGTCGCCGGCCTTGACCGGCTCTTTCACCGTCAGGATCAGCGCGTACGACATGCGGTCGAAGACGCGGAACACGAACAGGACGCCGTGCCGCTCGTCGGGCAGCTTGATCTTGGTCCGGCCCTTCTCGGTCGGGTCGACGACGACCTTGCCGTCCCGGTAGAGCGCGAGCACGTGACCGCGCTCGATGCCGTCGACCGCGCCCTTGTTGAGGGCGACGATCTGGTTCTGCCCTGCGGTGAGCGCGTCGCCGTAGATCGAGACGATCTGGCCGGCGATCGGCGCCGCCGGCGGATGCGGCGCGTAGTTGGTGTACTCGCGCGCCGGCACCGGCGCGAGGCGATCGCCGACGCCGGCTTCCTGGCGGATGCTGGTGACGGTGAAGGTCGCCGGGATGATTTCGGCCTTGCCTTCGGCGTTGGTGCGTGTCTCGCCCTGCACCGTGTACTCGGAGGCGCCGACGTAGGTCGCCTCGTAGCCGAGGATCTCTTTGGTGGTCGGATCCTTCAGCGGCCGCGGCTGTCGGAAGATGCGGAACTCGCGCTCGGGGCCGATCTCGCCGCGCACGTAGGCGGTGTCGCCGCGCGAAAGCAGCACGCGGCCTTCCTGCGTCGCGACGATGCGCGGCGCGGTGGCGAGCTCGTTGGTCTCGAAGATTACCGCCTCGTTCAGGAACGGCTCGATCAGGTTGAACGGGATCGAGGCGATGCCGTCGAGCGCGATGTCCTTCGAGCGGATGCGCGGCGACAAGCCCGCATCGCCGGCGCCGCCGACCGGGGCGCCCATGCGCAGGCGGGCGCGTCCATTCGACTTGTCGAGGAAGAGCACCTGGCCCGGGAAGATCAAGTGCGGGTTTCTGACCTGGTCGAGGTTCATGCCCCACAGCTCGGGCCAGCGCCACGGGCTCTTCAGGTACAGCTTGGAGATGCCCCAGAGCGTGTCGAAGCGCTTGACGGTGTAGATGTCGGGTGCGTTGGGCAGCAGCTCGCTGAGCGGGACGCCCGACTCGGCGGCCTTCTGCGCCGTGGCGCGCTGCTGCGGGGTGATCGGGAAGTTGGGCTCGGCGGCGACAGCGCCGAAGGCGATCATCGAGCCGAGCCCGACGATGGCGACTTGTCGAAGTGCGGGCGATGCGGGGAGAATTCGTCGGCTCATGCAGGAAGTCTCGTGGCGGCGAAGAGAGCGCCCACGCGCTCGGTCCGAAAGGTCTTCCGCGTGGCCTCTGAGCCTTCGGCGCGGTTCGGCGAAAATCTCACTTGGTTTCACAGATTCTGCCCATAAAGCATTGATATCGCAACGAAAGTAGGCCGCATCCAGCCTCGTCCGTGCGACCTTTCTCACCACTTTTCGTTGCGCAGCATCCACATTGGGGCCGGGCTGAATTGAATCGTCACAAATGAGCCGACTGGACATCCTTCGCTACCCCGATCCGCGCCTGCACAAGGTGGCGCGGCCGATCGTCGCGGTCGACGATCGGATCCGCCGCCTCGTCGACGACCTGCTCGAGACCATGTACGCGGCCGACGGCGTCGGCCTCGCCGCGACGCAGGTCGACGTTCACGAGCGCCTGATCGTCATCGACACCTCCGAGGCGCGCGACGAGCCCATCGTCCTCATCAACCCCGAGCTGGTCGAAAGGAGCGACGAGATGACGCTCGTCGACGAAGGGTGCCTGTCGGTGCCCGAGGTGTACGACAAGGTGCCGCGACACGCGCGCGTCCGCGTCCGCGCCCTCGACCGCTCGGGCGAAGAGCGGGAGTTCGACGCCGAGGGCCTGCTCTCGATCGCCGTCCAGCACGAGATGGATCATCTGCTCGGCAAGGTGTTCGTCGACTATCTGAGCCCGCTCAAGCGCACGCGCATCAAGACGCGCATGCTGAAGAAATCTCGCGACGAAGCGAAGGTCTAGGTCGTTGAGCGCCGGCGGGCCCCTGCGACTCGCCTTTGCCGGAACGCCGGAGTTCGCGCGCGTCGCGCTCGCCCGCCTCCATGGGGCCGGCTTCGAGGTCGTCCTCGTCATGAGCCAGCCCGACCGCCCGGCCGGCCGCGGCATGAAGGTCGCGCCTGCGCCGGTGAAAGCGTTCGCCCTCGAGCACGGCATCGCCGTAGCCCAGCCGAGGGGCCTGCGTCTCGACGGCAAGTTCGCCGACGAGGCCGCCGCCGCTCGAGCCGCGCTCGTTGCCGCCGCTCCCGATGCGATCGTCGTCGCTGCCTATGGCCTGATCCTGCCGCCCTGGCTGCTCGCGCTGCCTCGCCACGGCTGCCTCAACATCCACGCGTCGCTGCTGCCCCGCTGGCGCGGCGCGGCGCCGATCCAGCGCGCGATCGAAGCGGGTGACGACGTGACCGGCGTCACAGTCATGCAGATGGACGCCGGCCTCGACACCGGTCCGATGCTCGTCGCCGAGACGATCGAGATCGGCGCCGACGAGGACGCCGGCGCCTTGCAGGCGCGCCTCGCCGCGCTCGGCGCCGAGCTGATCGTCCAAGCGCTCGGCGCGCTCGCCAAGGCGCCCCTGGCCGGTCGCCCGCAACCCGACACCGGCGTGACCTACGCCGCCAAGATCAGCAAGGTCGAGGCGACGATTGACTGGCGCGCGCCGGCGGCCGAGATCGAGCGCCGCCTGCGCGCCTTCGATCCCGCGCCGGGGGCGCGCAGCGTCCTCGCCGGTGATGCGATCACCTGCTGGCGCGGTGTCGTGCGCCCGGGCGGTGGGCCGCCCGGCGAGATCGTCGCCAGCGGCGACGGCGCGCTCACCGTCGCCTGTGGCGAGGGCCGGCTGGCGCTGACGGAGCTGCAGCGCGCCGGCGGCCGGCGCATGTCGGCCGACGCGCTCCTGCGCGGCTGGAGGCCGCCGCTCGGTGCCATGTTCGACGTCGCCCCCGCTCGGGTGGCGCCGATCGCCGATTGAACTTTCGCCGCGCGCCGCCATCTTTCCTGCCGACGCCCGTCTAGACGTCGAACCCGAGGACATCACGATGTTCAACCTGCTCAAGACCGCCGTGCTGATGGCGGCGATCACCGCCCTGTTCATGGCCATCGGTGCGTTCGTCGGCGGCCGGCAGGGAATGATGCTCGCGCTCGTCGTCGCGGTCGGGCTCAACTTCTTCAGCTACTGGTTCTCCGACAAGCTGGTGCTGAAGATGTACAACGCGCGCGAGGTCGACGCGAGCTCGGCGCCGCAGTTCCATTCGATGATCGCCGAGCTGGCGCAGAAGGCCGGGCTGCCGATGCCGCGCGTCTACGTCATCGACGAGGCGGCGCCCAACGCCTTTGCCACCGGCCGCGATCCCGAGCACGCCGCCGTCGCGGCGACGACCGGGATCATGCAGGTTCTGACCGCGAACGAGCTGCGCGGCGTGATGGCGCACGAGCTG
>JBDSLQ010000233.1:0-3594 GCA_039916285.1 Caldimonas sp. | reverse complement strand
TACACGCGAAACGAGAGCGATTTCTCGCGCGGCACCTTCCGCGTCCGCGGCGACACGATCGACGTCTTCCCGGCGGAGCACAGCGAGCTGGCGATCCGGATCGAGCTGTTCGACGACGAGCTCGAGTCGCTGACCCTTTTCGACCCGCTCACCGGCCGGATCCGCCAGAAGATCCCGCGCTTCGTCATCTATCCGGCGAGCCACTACGCGACGCCGCGCGGCCGCGTCGTCTCGGCGATCGACACGATCAAGATCGAATTGCGCGAGCGCCTCGATGAGCTGGTCAAGGCCGGAAAGCTGGTCGAGGCGCAGCGGCTCGAGCAGCGGACGCGGTTCGACCTCGAGATGCTGCAGGAGATCGGCCACTGCAAGGGGATCGAGAACTACACCCGGCACCTCTCCGGATCGGCGCCCGGCCAGCCGCCGGCGACGATGGTCGACTACCTGCCGAAAGACGCCTTGATGTTCCTCGACGAGAGCCACGTCATGATCGGCCAGCTCGGCGGCATGTACAACGGCGACCGGGCGAGGAAGACGACGCTCGTCGATTACGGTTTCCGGCTGCCTTCGGCCCTCGACAACCGGCCGCTCAAGTTCGAGGAGTTCGAGGCCAAGATGCGCCAAGCCGTTTTCGTCTCGGCGACGCCTGCCGCCTACGAGAAGGAGCACGCCGGGCAGGTCGTCGAGCAGCTGGTCCGGCCGACGGGACTGATCGATCCGGTGGTCGAGGTCCGGCCCGCGACGCGCCAGGTCGACGACGTGCTGCAGGAGATCCGCGAGCGGGTCGTCGTCAACGAGCGGGTCCTGATCACGACGCTCACCAAGCGGATGGCCGAACAGCTGACCGACTACCTCGCCGACAACGGCGTCAAGGTGCGGTACCTGCACAGCGACATCGAGACCGTCGAGCGGGTCGAGATCCTGCGCGACCTTCGCCTGGGCACGTTCGACGTGCTGGTCGGCATCAACCTGCTCCGGGAAGGGCTCGACATTCCCGAAGTTTCGCTGGTGGCCATCCTCGACGCCGACAAGGAAGGCTTCCTTCGCTCCGAGCGCAGTCTGATCCAGACCATCGGCCGGGCCGCCCGCAACCTGAACGGCAAGGCGATCCTGTACGCCGACCAGGTGACCGACTCGATGAAGCTGGCCCTCGGCGAGACAGAGCGCCGGCGCGTGCGCCAGACGGCGCACAACTTGGCCGAGGGGATCACGCCGACGAGCGTCGTCAAGCGGGTCAAGGAAATGATCGACGGGATCTACAACGACAAGAGCGCCAAGGACGATCTCAAGGCAGCGCGAGACGCTCTGGCCGGAGAAGTGCTCTCAGAGAAAGACCTCGGCAAGCGGATCAAGCTGCTGGAACGGCAGATGCTCGAGCACGCCAAGAACCTGGAGTTCGAGAAGGCAGCCCGCACCCGGGACCAGCTGGCGGCGCTGCGCGAGCAGGCCTTCGGCGCGGCGGTCAGCGACAACGTCGTTGCCCTGCCTGCGTCCCCGGTGGCAGCGAAGCCCGGCGCGCCCTTGAAGCGGAACTAATCGGCCTGATCTCGACCAAATTAGTCAACTACCGCTATACTTGAGCAAATTACTCGGGTTTGGCGCTTTTGTCCCTCAGGGCGGGCACCCGGCCCGGCGTTTGCCGCAAGTCGAGCCCGCTGCAAGCAGCGTTCCGACACCGGTTTAGGAGTATTCGATGCGTCTCACCACCAAAGGCCGTTTTGCCGTCACCGCCATGATCGATCTCGCCCTGCGCGAGAACTCCGGTCCCGTGGCCCTGGCTGCAATCAGCAGCCGGCAGCAGATCTCGCTGTCCTATCTGGAGCAGCTGTTCGGCAAGCTGCGTCGTCACGAGCTCGTGGAAAGCACGCGCGGCCCTGGAGGCGGCTATTCGCTCGGGCGCAAGTCTGAGCAGATCACCGTCGCCGACATCATCGTCGCGGTCGACGAGCCGATCGACGCGACCGGCTGCGCCGGCAAGGAAAACTGCATGGGCGAGGACGCCGGCCGCTGCATGACGCACGATTTGTGGGCGAGCCTGAACTCGAAAATGATCGAGTTCCTCGACTCCGTGTCGCTCAAGAAGCTGGTCGACGAGCAGCTCGCCAAGGGAATTTCGATCGAGGAGCACCCGGTCAAGCGGGCGATTTCCACCCAGCCCGTCGTCAAGCCGATCAAGATCACCGCACCGAACTCGGTGTTCGCGCTCGGCGCTGCGTTCTCCAAGTGATCTCCTTCAACTGAGCCGGTCCCCGTGGACATGACCCCGCATTTCCCCATCTACATGGACTACGGCGCGACGACGCCCGTGGACCAGCGCGTCGTCGACGCCATGATTCCTTGGTTGCGCGAGCACTTCGGCAATCCGGCGTCGCGCAGCCATGCCTGGGGCTGGGAAGCGGAGGCCGCGGTCGAGAAGGCGCGCGATCAGGTCGCCGCCCTGGTCGGCGCCGATCCCCGCGAGATCATCTGGACGTCGGGTGCCACCGAGTCGGACAACCTCGCCCTGAAGGGTGCGGCGCAGTTCTACAAGACGCGCGGCAAGCACTTGATCACCGTCAAGACCGAGCACAAGGCGGTTCTCGACACGATGCGCGAGCTCGAGCGCCAGGGCTTCGAGGTGACCTACCTCGACGTCGAGGAAGACGGCTTGCTCGACCTCGACAAGCTGAAGGCGGCGATGCGGGCCGACACGATCCTGGTCTCGGTGATGTTCGTCAACAACGAGATCGGCGTGATCCAGGACATCGCCACCATCGGCACGATGTGTCGCGAGCGCGGCATCATCTTCCACGTCGATGCAGCGCAGGCGACGGGCAAGGTGACGATCGACCTGGCGACGCTGCCGGTCGACCTGATGAGCCTGGCATCGCACAAGAGCTACGGACCCAAGGGCATCGGCGCCCTGTATGTGCGCAGGAAGCCGCGCGTTCGCATCGAGGCGCAGATGCACGGCGGCGGTCACGAGCGTGGCATGCGCTCGGGAACGCTGCCGACGCATCAGATTGTCGGCATGGGCGAAGCTTTCCGGCTCGCCCGCGAGGAGATGGGCACCGAGATCGAGCGGATCCGGATGCTTCACAGGAAGCTCGTCGACGCCCTCTCGGGGATCGAGCAGACTTTCCTGAACGGCCACCCGACCGTGCGCGTGCCGCACAACGTCAACATGTCGTTCAACTATGTCGAGGGGGAATCGCTGATCATGGGCGTCAAGGGCATCGCGGTCTCCTCAGGATCGGCATGCACCTCGGCGAGCCTGGAGCCGAGCTACGTGCTGCGCGCGCTCGGCCGCAGCGACGAGCTCGCGCATTCCAGCCTGCGCATGACGATCGGCCGCTTCACGACTGAAGAAGAGATCGACTACGTGGTCTCGACGCTGAAGGAACGCGTCGCCAAGCTGCGCGACCTGTCGCCGCTCTGGGACATGTACCAGGAAGGCGTCGACCTCAGCACCATTCAATGGGCCGCGCACTGACGCCGCCTGGATCCAGGAGAAAACATCATGGCCTACAGCCAGAAAGTCGTAGAGCACTACGAGAACCCGCGCAACGTCGGTTCGTTCGCCAAGGGCGACGATTCGATCGGCACCGGCATGGT
>JBDSLQ010000232.1:0-7492 GCA_039916285.1 Caldimonas sp. | reverse complement strand
GTGCCGAGGTCGACGGCGCGAAGCGCGCCGCGTTCGGTCGCTCGGGCCGGATCCGATGCCAGCGCCGCCAGGCATTCGCTGGCCCAGTCGACCAGCAACTCGGTTTCCGGGCGCGGCACGAGCACGTCTCGCCCGACCTCGAGCAACAGGCCATGAAACTCCTTCTCGCCGAGCAGGTAAGCGAGTGGCTCGCCGGACAGGCGCCGCTCGAGCCAGTCCGACCAGCGCGTCGACTCCGCCGGCGTCAGCGCGCGCTCGTCGAGCGCGATCAGGCGCGTTCGCGTCGTCGTCAGCAGACGCGCCAGCAGCAGCTGGGCATCGAGCGAGGCGACGCCGCGCCCGCGCGCATCGGCGAGCGCGGCGGCGACGCTCGTCATGCCTCGCCGCTCTCGAGCGCAGCGAGTTGCTCGGCGGCCTGCGCCGCCTGCAGCGCCGCGATCACCTCCTCGAGGTCGCCGTCCAGGATCGCCTGCAGCTTGTAGAGCGTCAGGCCGATGCGGTGATCTGTGACGCGGCCCTGGGCGAAGTTGTAGGTGCGAATGCGGTCGCTGCGGTCGCCACTGCCGATCAGGCCCTTGCGGGTCGCCGCTTCCTTGGCGGCGCGCTCCGATCGCTCCTTGTCGCGCAGCCGCGCCGTCAGGACGGCGAGCGCCTTGGCCTTGTTGCGATGCTGCGAGCGGTCATCCTGGCACTCGGCGACGATGCCGGTCGGCAGGTGGGTGATGCGGATCGCGCTGTCGGTCTTGTTCACGTGCTGGCCGCCCGCGCCGCTGGCGCGAAAGGTGTCGATGCGCAGCTCGCTCGGGTCCAGCGTCACCTCTTCGGTTTCGTCCGGCTCGGGCAGCACGGCGATCGTGCAGGCGCTGGTGTGGATTCGGCCCTGGGTCTCGGTGGCCGGCACGCGCTGGACGCGGTGGCCTCCCGATTCGAACTTCAGCGCCGCATACACCGCGTCGCCGTCGATTCGGACGACGAGCTCCTTGTAGCCCCCCAGGTCGCTCGCGCTCTCCGACAGGATCTCGGTGCGCCATCGCTTGCGCTCGCAGAAGCGCAGGTACATGCGCGCCAGGTCGGCAGCGAACAGGGCCGACTCGTCGCCGCCCGTGCCGGCGCGGATCTCGAGGAAGACGTTGCGCGAGTCGTCGTCGTCGCGCGGCAGCAGCGCCGCCTGAAGCTGCGCGAGCAGGCGCTCGAGGTCGGCGCCGGCGGCCGTCGTCTCCTCGCGCGCGAGGTCGGCCATCGCCTCATCGCCGTCCGATTCCGAAAGCAGCTCGCTCGCCGCGGCGAGGTCGCGCTCGCGGCCTTCGTAGCGGTGGAACAGGTCGACGAGGGTGCTCGCCTCGGCGTGCTCGCGGCCGAGCTCGCGATAGCGCTTCATGTCGGCGGCTACGCTGCCGTCGGCGAGCAGGGCCTCGAGCTCGCCGAGGCGCAGCGCGAGCCGTTGAAACTGCTGGCGGAACGAGGTTTTCATTGGGAAAGAGGGGCTGGCGACGAACGGAAGAAGACGATCACGGGCGCCGCGGGCGGCGCAACGAGATCATCGCTAGCGCTTGTCGTTGCCGGGGTGGCGGCCGCTGCCGCGCAGGAACAGGCGCGACACCGTCTGCGCGAGGCGTCCGCGCTCGTCGCCCTCGGCCGCGTTCAGCTCGACGAGCGTGCCGTGCAGCAGCTTTTGCGTCAGGCCGCGCGACAGGGCCTCGAGGACGGCGTCGACGTTCTCGCCACTCGCGAGCAGTCTTCTCGCCCGCGCGATCTCGAGCGCGCGCCAGTCGTCGGCCTGGGCGTTGAGCGCCTGGATCAAGGGAACCGAGCCACGCCGGTCGAGCCATTGCACGAAGCTCTGCACACCGGTTTCGATGATCGCCTCGGCCTGCGCGACCGCCGCTTCGCGCTTCTCGCCACCGATCTGGACCAGCGCCGACAGGTCGTCGAGCGTGTAGAGGTAGACGTCGGAAAGACGCGCGACCTCGGGTTCGATGTCGCGCGGCACGGCCAGATCGACCATGAACATCGGCCGGTGGCGCCGCGACTTCAGCGCTCGTTCCACCGCGCCCAGGCCTATGATCGGCAGCGTGCTCGCCGTGCACGACACCACGATGTCGAATTCGGCGAGCCGCGCGGGCAAGTCTGCGAGCGGGAAAGTCGTCGCCGAAAAGCGCGCGGCGAGTTCACCGGCGCGCGCGGCGCCGCGATTGGCGACTGCGAGCAGGCGCGGCTGGCGCGCCGCGAAGTGGGTCGCCGCAAGCTCGATCATCTCGCCGGCGCCGACGAACAGCACGCGGGTCTGGCGCAGGTCCTCGAACAGCTGCGAGGCGAGGCGAACCGCGGCCGCGGCCATGCTGATCGAGTGGGCGCCGATCTCGGTCGACGAGCGCACTTCCTTGGCGACCGCGAACGAGCGCTGGAACATCTGCTGCAGCGTGCTGCCAAGCGTTCCGGCGCTGCCCGCTTCGCGCACGGCCTCCTTCAGCTGGCCGAGGATCTGCGGCTCGCCGAGGACCATCGAATCGAGGCCGCTCGCGACCCGGAACGCGTGGCGCGCGGCCGACGGACCTTCGAGCACGTAGGCGTGCGAGCGCAACGTCGCGGTCTGAACGCCGCCCATGTCGGCGAGCCAGTCCATCGCCGGCTCGAGCGCGCTCGGCGGGGCGCCGACATACACCTCGGTTCGGTTGCAGGTCGACACGATCGCCACTTCCTCGACCGGCTCGAGGCGCGAGCGGAACGCCTTGAGCGTCGTCGCCAGCTGCTGCGGCGCGAGCGCGAAGCGGCCGCGCAGATCGAGCGGCGCGGTCGTGTGGTTGAGCCCCAGGGCGAAGACGCTCATCGGCCGATTATAAAATTCGCGCCCCTTGCAAGCCGCCGACGCCTTCTGGCATCTCACCAACTTCTTCGCGCCGGCGCTGTTTCTCGGCGCGTTCTCGGCGGCGTTGACGACCGCGATCTGGCGCCGCGAGATCGGCCCGGGGCGCTTCTGGCGCCTCTGGGGCTGGGCGAGCGTTGCTTCGGCGCTGGCCTCCGTTGCCGGGCTGGTCGCCTTCGGCCGCGACGGCCGCATCGCCACCTACGCGGCGATGGTCTTCGCCTGTGCCGGTGCGCTCTGGTGGGCAGGATTTCGCGGCGGCGGCAAGCGCTGAGTCGCCGCGACGATCGGTCCGGTCGAGCGCTCCTGCAGCGACGGTGCCTCTAGGCCACGATGTCGCCGCGCAGCGAATGGCCGCGCACTTCGCTGATTTTGACGTCGACCAGCTCGCCCGGCCGGCGGTCGGTGGCCTCTAGGTTGACGACGCGATTGCACTCGGTTCTTCCCATCAGTTCGGCGCCGTCCTTGCGCGACCGGCCTTCGAGCAGGATCTTCCGGACCGTGCCGACGCGGGCGCGGCTGATGGCGTCACCCTGCGCTTCGATCCGCGCCTGAAGCCGGTGCAAGCGCGCCGCCTTCACATCGGCCGGCGTCTCGTCGGCGAGCGCTGCCGCGGGCGTTCCCGGCCGCGCGCTGAAAAGAAAGCTGAAGCTGTAGTCGAAGCCGACGTCGTCGACGAGCGCCATCGTCCGTTCGAAGTCGTCGTCGCTCTCGCCTGGAAAGCCGACGATGAAGTCGCTCGAGATCGCGATGTCCGGCCGAACGGCGCGGAGCTTCCTGATCGTGCTCTTGTATTCGAGCGACGTGTAGCCGCGCTTCATCGCCGCGAGGATGCGGTCGCTGCCGTGCTGCACCGGCAGGTGCAGGTGGTCGACGAGCTTGGCGGTTCGGCCGTAGCAGTCGATGAGCGCCGCGGTGAACTCCTTCGGGTGGCTCGTCGTGTAGCGAATCCGCTCGATCCCCGGGATCTCGGCGACGTAGTCGACCAGCGTCGCGAAGTCGGCGATCCCGGCTGCGCCGCCCATGGCGCCGCGGTAGGCGTTGACGTTCTGCCCGAGCAGCGTCACCTCGCGAACACCTTGGTCGGCGAGGCCGGCGACTTCGACCAGCACGTCGTCGAGCGGGCGCGAGACTTCCTCGCCGCGCGTGTACGGCACCACGCAGTAGGAACAGTACTTCGAGCAGCCTTCCATGATCGAGACGAAGGCGGTCGGCCCGTCGACGCGTGCCGGCGGCAGGTGGTCGAACTTCTCGATCTCGGGAAAGCGGACGTCGACCTGGGCCCGGCCTTCGCTCCGGCGCCGCGCCAGCAGGTCGGGAAGCCGGTGCAGCGTCTGCGGGCCGAAGACGACGTCCACGTACGGCGCGCGCGCGACGATCGCTGCGCCTTCCTGGCTGGCGACGCAGCCGCCGACGCCGATCAGCGTGCCGCGCGCTTTTAGGTGCTTGACGCGGCCGAGATCGCTGAACACCTTCTCTTGCGCCTTTTCGCGCACCGAGCAGGTGTTGAAGAGAATCAGGTCAGCGTCGTCGACGTTGTCGGTCCGCTCGTAGCCGGCCGCTGCGTGCAGGACGTCGGCCATCTTGGCAGAGTCGTAGACGTTCATCTGGCAGCCGAAGGTCTTGATGTAGACCCGCGGCTTGGCTGCAACGCCTTCGCTCACGGTTTGACCCAGACCTGCCCGATGGGATCGAACGACCACGCCTGCGCCTCCGCCGGCTTCGTCGGCCACGGCCGCACCGCCGCCTCCTCGGGGCGCAGGATCCAGACCTCCTTGACGAGGCCGGACGTATCGATCGTGTAGTTGACGAGATAGCGCCCGCCCGTGAGGCCGCTCGGCACGATCGCCATGTTGTTGCCGTCGCGAATGCGCGATCCCGGCGCCAGCCGGGCCGGCACGCCATTGAGCTGGATGTCCGGCGCGACGCCGATGACGATCGCGCCGCGTAGCGCGTTCTGCGGGAACGCGCGCTGCACCTGCGCCGCCGCGGTTGAACAGAAGCAGGCGGCGACCGTGAAGGCGGTGACGAAGCGAAGCATGGGTGGGTTCGTGCAGCGCCGCGACGCGCGGCGGACAATCGTCATGGGCGGCGGGGAGGGCGAAGGCGACGGCAATCTGGTGGCGCTTCAGGGACTCGAACCCCGGACCTGCGGATTATGATTCCGTCGCTCTAACCGACTGAGCTAAAGCGCCTGAGCCCGCCAGTATAGCGAGCCGACCCGTCGCGACCAGCGGTTCAGGCTTCGACCTTGCAGCGTCCGCGGCCGCTTGTGTCCCTTACGTTTCGCGCACTCCCCATGTTCACTTTCTTCAAGAAAAAGCCGTCGCCGGCAACCGACGCCGAGCGGTCGCGCGGCAAGCTCGACTGGCTTCATGCCGACGTCGGCGATCTTTTCTTCGGCAGGAAGCCCGACCCGACCGTCCCCGACCAAAAGCCTGCTTCGGATGGCCCGACGAAGGAGCCCGTGCCGAGCGCCTTGCCAGTGCCGGCGACGCACAAAGCCGAGCCGCCTGCGCCTGAACGAAGTGCGCCCCAACCTCGTGCGGCGCCACGGGCCGAGGCCGCCGAGGCCGCCGAGGCCGGCGCCGATCGCGCCGGCTGGATGGCCAAGCTGAAGAGCGGCCTGCAGCGCACCGGCGGCGCGATCGCCGGCGCCTTCGTCGGTGCCGAGATCGGCGACGAGCTCTACGAGGACCTCGAGGTCGCGCTGCTGCAGGCGGACGCGGGCGCCGACGCGACGATCTATCTTCTCGACGAGCTGCAGGCGCGCGTCAAGCGCGCCCATCTGCGCGATCCGGCGAAAGCGCGGCGCCTGCTCGCGGATTGCATCGAGGAGCTGCTGCGGCCGCTCGAGCGCCCGCTCGTCATCGGTGAAGCGACGCCGACCGTGATCATGATCGTCGGCGTCAACGGCGCCGGCAAGACGACGAGCGTCGGCAAGCTCGCCCGCCATCTCGTCGATTCCGAGCAGAAAGTGCTGCTCGCCGCCGCCGACACCTTCCGCGCTGCGGCGCGCGAGCAGCTTCTGGCCTGGGCCGAGCGCGCCGGCGGCGCCGGCGAGGGCCGCCGTGCCGGCCAGATCGAGATCGTCAGCCAGGAAGGCGGCGACCCGGCCGGCGTCACCTTCGACGCCGTCGTCGCCGGCAGGGCGCGCGGCTGCGATGTCGTCATCGTCGACACCGCCGGGCGCCTGGCGACGCAGGCGCACCTGATGGAAGAGTTGAAGAAGATCAAGCGCGTCATCACCAAGGCCGAGGCCGGGGCACCGCACGAGATCCTGCTCGTGATCGACGGCAACACCGGCCAGAACGCGCTCGCGCAGGTGCAGGCGTTCGACGAGGCGCTGCAGCTCACGGGGCTCGTCATCACCAAGCTCGACGGCACCGCCAAGGGGGGCGTGCTCGCGGCGATCGCGCTCTGGTCGCGTTCGCGCAAGGAACCGTTGCCCGTCTACTTTGTGGGCGTCGGCGAGAAGCTCGCCGACCTGCAGACCTTCCGGGCGCGCGAGTTCGCGGCCGCCCTGGTCGATTGAGCCGACGCTCCCGGCAGCTAGCGCTTTTCGACCGGCGGCAACTCGGCCGTGACCGATTCGAGCTCGTCGAACCACGACGTGGTGCTCGGCTCGCGCACCTCGATCACCTCGCTCTGCGACCAGTCGCGGTCGGTGTCGGCGAAAGGATCGACGGCGGGGCCGCCGTCGACGACGGCGTCGGCCAAGCCTGCTTCGTTCATTGCGGCGTCGCCGAACGGGGTCTCGATGAATTCGGCGGCGCCGGCCACGGTGGCCGCGGTCGCCAGCACCGCCGCCTTCCTGCCCATCCCCGCCGGAACCGCGGGTGAGCTCGGCAGGAGCTTCTCGCGTGCTGCCTCGATCGTCGGCAGCTTCTCCTCGTTCCAGACGTGGAGCGGAATCCTGGCCGCCTTCAAGGCGCGCGCGACGCGGTCGAGGCGGACCTTGACCTTGTCTTCGATGTGGTCCATCGGCGGGCGCACTTCGACCACCGCGACAACCTGCGAGGTGACGTCGCAGACGACGAAGTCGACGCACTGGTTGCCGAGCCGGCGCATCCATTCGGCATAGGAGTTGCGCTTCGGGACGCTCAGGAACCGCGCCAGCGGGACCTGCGCCAGGATGAGGTAGCCGGGCAAGGCCAGCTTGAGGGTGCTGAACGCGAGCCGCTCGGACGAACGCAGGATCCGCGTCGGCTCGGGCGGCCAGCCGGCAAGCGTGTCGAGCCGCTCACCGGGGCTTTCCGTGCGCGGCGGTGGTCCCTGCAGCCGCGCCAGCCACCAGACCAGCGGCAACGCGCACAACAACGCGATCACGGAAACGTAGATGGGGTCCATCGCTGCCTTTTGAACCTGGTGGGCGTCGCGCGGCGCTCAGCGCATTCCGCCGAGGCCTTTCATGCCGCCCATGCGCTTCATCATCTTCATCATCCCGCCGCCCTTCATCTTCTTCATCACGTCGCGCATCTGCTCGAACTGGTTCAGGAGGCGGTTGACCTCCTGCACCTGAACGCCGGCGCCGCTCGCGATGCGACGCTTGCGCGTGGCCTTCAGCAACTCGGGTTTCCTGCGTTCGAGCGGCGTCATCGAGCAGATGATCCCTTCCATGCGGCGAAC
>JBDSLQ010000231.1:0-8547 GCA_039916285.1 Caldimonas sp. | reverse complement strand
GGTTGCTGCAATCGCAATCGACGAACGCCATCCTGACGACGTTCAACGAGGTCAACATGGCGCCGGTGATCGAGATGAGGAAGCGCTTCCAGGAAAAGTTCGAGAAGGAGCACGGCGTCAAGATCGGCTTCATGAGCTTCTTCGTGAAGGCGGCGGTCGCCGCGCTGAAGCGCTATCCGGTCATCAACGCGTCGGTCGACGGCAACGACATCGTCTATCACGGCTACTTCGACATCGGCATCGCCGTCGGCTCGCCGCGCGGGCTGGTCGTGCCGATCCTGCGCAACGCCGACCAGATGAGCTTTGCCGACATCGAAAAGAAGATCGCCGAGTTCGGCCAGAAGGCCAAGGACGGCAAGCTTTCGCTCGACGACCTGACCGGCGGGACGTTCTCGATCTCCAACGGCGGCGTCTTCGGCTCGATGCTCTCGACGCCGATCATCAACCCGCCGCAGGCGGCGATCCTCGGCGTCCACGCCACCAAGGATCGCGCGGTGGTCGAGAACGGCCAGGTCGTGATCCGGCCGATGAACTACCTGGCGATGTCGTACGACCATCGCATCATCGACGGCCGCGAGGCGGTGCTCGGCCTGGTCGCGATGAAGGAAGCCCTCGAGGATCCTGCCCGGCTTCTCTTCGACATCTGACATGGCCACCGCGCACAGCTTCGACGTCGTCGTCATCGGCGCCGGTCCCGGCGGCTACGTCGCCGCGATCCGTGCCGCCCAGCTCGGCCTTTCGGTCGCCTGCATCGACGAGTGGAAGAACGACAAGGGCGGCCCGGCGCCTGGCGGCACGTGCACAAACGTCGGCTGCATTCCTTCGAAGGCGCTGCTGCAGTCGTCCGAGAACTTCGAGCACGCAGGCCACCAGTTCGCCGATCACGGCATCGTCGTCGAGAAGCTGACCATCGACGTCGCCAGGATGATGGCGCGCAAGAACACCGTCGTGAAGCAGAACAACGACGGGATCCTCTACCTCTTCAAGAAGAACAAGGTCAGCTTCTTCCACGGGCGCGGCTCGTTCGCCGGCCGCGGCGAGCGCGGGCTCTGGCAGGTCGCCGTTGCCGGCGCCAAGGCCGAGACTCTCGACGCCAAGCATGTGATCGTCGCCACCGGCTCGAGCGCCCGCCCGTTGCCGGGCACGCCGTTCGACGAGAAGACGATCCTCTCCAACGACGGCGCGCTCGCGATCGGCGCCGTGCCGAAGACGCTCGGCATCGTCGGCTCGGGTGTCATCGGGCTGGAGATGGGATCGGTCTGGCGCCGGCTCGGCGCCGACGTGACGGTGCTCGAGGCGCTGCCGACCTTTCTAGGCGCCGTCGACGCGCAGGTCGCGGCCGAGGCGCAGAAGACGTTCACGCGCCAGGGGCTGAAGATCGTCCTCGGCGCGAAGATCGGCACCGTCAAGAGCGGGGCCTCGGCTGTCGAGGTGAGCTATGCCGATGCCTCCGGCAAGGCGCAGATGCTGGCCTGCGACAAGCTCATCGTCTCGATCGGCCGCGTTCCCAACACGACCGGCCTCGACGGCGCGGTGGTTGGTCTCGTGCTCGACGAGCGCGGCTTCGTCGGCGTCGACGACGACTGCCGGACCAACCTCGAGAACGTCTGGGCGATCGGCGACGTCGTCCGCGGCCCGATGCTCGCGCACAAGGGCGAGGAAGAGGGCGTGGCGGTCGCCGAGCGCATCGGCGGCCAGAAGCCGCACGTCGACTTCAACACCGTTCCGTGGGTGATCTACACCAGCCCCGAGATCGCCTGGGTCGGTCAGACCGAGCAGCAATTGAAGGACGCCGGGCGCGCGATTCGTACCGGGACGTTCCCGTTCATGGCCAACGGCCGTGCCCGGGCGCTCGGCGATACCACGGGCTTCGTCAAGGTGATCGCCGACGCCGAGACCGACGAGGTCCTCGGCGTCCACATGATCGGACCCATGGTCTCGGAGCTGATTTCGGAAGCGGTGGTGGCGATGGAGTTCAAGGCGTCGGCCGAAGACATCGGCCGGATCTGCCACGCCCACCCGAGCCTCTCGGAGGCGACGAAGGAAGCCGCTCTCGCGGTCGACAAACGAGCGTTGAACTTCTGAGTGGGCGTCCGCCAGATCTACGAGCAGACGCTCGCTGAACGCGGCTTCCGATCCGACCCCGCGCAGCTGCGTGCGATCGTCTCGCTCGAGCGCTGCGAGACCGAGTGGGCCGACTACAAGGCGCGCCGCGCCAATGCGCTCGCCAAGCTCATCGCCCGGCCGCCGATCCCGCGCGGCGTCTACCTCTGGGGCGGCGTCGGCCGCGGCAAGAGCTTCCTGATGGACTGCTTCTTCACCGCGCTCCCCCTGCAAAGAAAGACGCGGCTGCACTTCCACGAGTTCATGCGGGAGATCCACCGCGAGCTTGGCGAGATGGCCGGGACGAGCGATCCGCTCGATCATCTCGGCAAGAGCATCTCGCGCCGATTCCGGCTGATCTGCCTCGACGAGTTCCACGTCGCCGACATCACCGACGCGATGATCCTGCACCGCCTGCTCGAGTCGCTGTTCGCGAACCGCGTCAGTATCGTCACGACCTCCAACTTTCCGCCCGACGGCCTCTACCCGAACGGCCTGCACCGCGACCGGATCCTGCCGGCGATCAAACTGCTGGAGGAAAAGCTGGAGGTCGTCGGCGTCGACGGCCCCACCGACTATCGCCAATCGACGCTGCAGGCGGTCGAGCTTTATCACACGCCGCTGGGGCCGGAGGCGGACGCAGCGATGAAAGAGGCCTTCGAACGCCTGGCCGAAGCCAAGGACGAGAGCCCGGTGCTGAAGATCGAGCACCGCGAGATCCGCGCCCGACGCCGCGCCGGCGGCGTGGTCTGGTTCGATTTCCGCGCTCTGTGCGGAGGCCCGCGCTCGCAGAACGACTACCTCGAGGTCGCAACGCAGTTCCATACGCTGCTGCTCTCGGGCGTACCGCAGATGTCGCCGCGCCTGGCGTCGGAGGCGCGTCGCTTCACGTGGCTGATCGATGTCCTTTACGACCGGCGCGTCAAGCTCATCCTGTCGGCTGAGGTCGAGCCCGAAGCGTTGTATACCGAGGGTCCGCTGGTGCACGAGTTTCCGCGCACGGTCTCGCGGCTGCGCGAGATGCGGTCCGCGGAGTTCCTCGCCGAGGCGCGCCGCAACGTCGACACGTCGCTGACATGACCCCTTTTCGATTCCCAGCCGGCAAGAACTGCGCAGGCGCCGTTCTGCTGGTCTTGCTCTCGACCGTCGCGCCGGCGCGCGCCACCGCCGCCGACGAGGCCGAGCGCGATCGGATCGCGCAGGAGCGCGCGGCGATCGAAACGCGTTACGCGGCACGCGAGCGCGAATGTCGCGACCGCTTCGTCGTCACCTCGTGCATTGACGACGCGAAGGTCGAACGTCGGCGCGGCCTCGACGCGCTGCGGTCGCGCCAGCTCCTGCTCGACGAGGCACGACGGCGCTCGCGAACGGAGGCGCGACGCGCCGAGCTCGCCGCCAAGTCCGCCGAGGACGCCCGGCGCGAGCAGGAACGGATTTCTCGCGCCGCTTCGGCGCCGGCGCCCCGCGAGTCGCGGCCGCTCGAGCTGCGCCGCGAAAAGCCCGCGGCAAGGTCGCCTGCCGCGTCAAGCGCCGGTCGCGATCGACCGGTCACGAGCAGCCCGCGGCCCGGCGCGAAATCCTCCAGCAGCGAGAGTGCGGCACAGCGACGCCAGCGCGAGGCGCACCATCGCACCCGCTTCGAGACGCGCCAGCGGCAGGCGGCCGAGCATCGACAGGAAGTCCTCGACAAGGCGGCGCAGCGGGCACAAGGCCGTCCGGCCGCCGCGCCGCTGCCGGCGCCTGCTTCGGTGCCGGCGCGCTGACGCGCCGTCGTCCCGGCCTCAGCCGAGCTGTTCCACGCGCACGAGCGCGAGCGACAGGTTGTCGCCCGATCCGCGCGCCCGCTGACGCGCCTTGCCGACCAGCATCTCGGTGGCTTCGCGCGGCGGCAGCGCGTGCACGATCGCCCCGATCTCGCGCGGAGTGAAGTAGTGCCACAGGCCGTCGCTGCACGACAGCACGCTGTCGCCGATCTCGAGCCTTTCGATGTGCTTCTGCGACAGCGGCGGGTCCTGGAAGGTGCCGAGGCAGCCGGTGAGCAAATTCGATTGTGGGTGGCTGTTGGCCTCTTCCTCGGTGATTTGCCGCTCGTCGACAAGCCGCTGCACGTAGGAGTGATCGATCGACCGGGTCACCATCTCGGCGGCGCGGAAGTGATAGATGCGCGAGTCGCCGGCATGGACGAAGTCGCATTCGCGAGTCGGGCTGATGAGGAAGGCGGCGATCGTGCTGTGCGGCTCTTCCTCGGAAGTGATCGCGGTCAGCTTGATCATCAGGTGCGCTTCGAGAACGAGTTGCTTGAGCGCCTCGGTGGGATCGTCGCGAGTCGGCGCGTAGCGCTCGAAGAGCTGCTGCGCGGTGAGGATTACCTGGTCGGCGGCCTTGCGCCCGCCACTCTTGCCGCCCATGCCGTCGGCGAGCACGCCCATGACGCAGCCGGGCACGCGAGCGTGCGGGAGGATCTGGACCTGGTCCTGCTGATAAGCACGATCGCCCCGGTGGATACCGGTCGTCGCCGACAGCCGGTAGCCGGGGCTCGAGGTGCTCATGGACGAAAACTATAATCTCTTTAATTGCCGCCGAATCGTCCAAAACCGCGAACTAGTCGCGCGTACGAAGCCGCCCATGGACGACAACCTGCACTCCCTGCCACGGCAGTTGATCGAACTGCGGATGGAGCATGCGGACCTCGACAGCCTCATCGATCGCGCGCTCTCGGACGTTGCCGGCGACGACCTGACGTTGCGGCGCCTGAAGAAGCGCCGGCTGCTCTTGCGCGACCGGATCACGCGCATCGAATCCGAGCTCGAGCCGCAGCGACCGGCATGAGGGTGACGAGCCACGCCGACGGCGAAGACCGACCGTGCGGCGAGCTGCTCTCATGACTCCGGCCGGCCTGGCGCCGCAACGCTCCTCGAGCGCACTGCAGGACGCCGTCGAGCTGGCCCTCGGTGCCCACGGTGCGCTCGCCGCGATCGACCCGAATCATTCCGAGCGCGCCGTCCAGCGCGACATGGCGATCGCCGTCGCCGCCGCGATCGAGGATCGTGCCGCGCTCGTCGTCGAGGCGGGAACGGGCGTCGGCAAGACCTTCGCCTACCTGGTTCCCGCGCTCCTGAGCGGCGCTCGAACACTGCTGAGCACGGCCACCAAGACACTGCAAGACCAGCTCTTCGTCCGCGATCTGCCGCGCCTGCGCGCGGCTCTCGAGCTGCCGGTGACGGTCGCGCTGCTAAAGGGCCGCTCGAGCTATCTCTGCCTGCACCGGCTCGGCCGTGCCCGCCAGGACGCGCATCTGCCCGATCGCTTCGCCGTGCGCGCGCTCGCCAAGGTCGAGGCCTGGGCGGTGACGACGGCGAGCGGCGATCTCGCCGAGCTCGACGGCCTCGACGAACGCAGCAGCATCGTGCCGCTCGTCACCTCGTCGCGCGAGAACTGCCTCGGCGGCGAGTGCCCCGAGTACCGCCAGTGCCACGTGATGAAGGCGCGGAGGGAGGCGATGCTGGCCGATCTCGTCGTCGTCAATCACCACCTCTTCTTCGCCGACATGGCGTTGCGCGACAGCGGCGTCGCCGAGCTGTTGCCGAGCGTCGAGGTGGCCATCTTCGACGAGGCGCACCAGCTCGCCGAAGCCGGCGTGCAGTTCCTCGGCACGACGCTCGGCTCGGCGCAGCTCGTCGACTTTGCGCGCGACATGCTCGCCGCCGGCCTGCAGCAGGCACGTGGCCTCGCGCCCTGGCAGGAGCTCGCGGCCGGCTGCGATCACGCCGCGCGCGAGCTTCGACTGGCGGCGCAAGGCGATATCGGTGAAGTGCGCAGCAGCCTCAAGCTGCGCTGGGCCGAGCGCAGCGTCGGGCCGGTCTTTGTCGCTGCGCTGGCGCGGGTCGCGGCGGCGTGCGAGGCAGCCGGCGCGGCGCTCGACACGGTGAGCGAGATCGCTCCCGACTTCGTACGGCTGCACGAGCGCGCCGTCCGCCTCGCCGAGCTCGCCATCCAGTTCGGCGAGCGCCCGCAGCGCGGCCACATCCGCTGGATCGACCTGCTCTCGCACCAGGCCCGTCTGGTCGAGTCGCCGCTGGACATCCGTGACGCGCTGCGCGAGCAGATGGCCCGGAGCCCGAAGGCGTGGATCTTCACCTCGGCGACGCTCGGCGACGACGATCGCCTGAGCTGGTTCACCGAGCCGGCCGGCCTCGACGACGCCCGCGTCGTTCGCCTCGGCAGCCCTTTCGACTACCCCTCCCATGCCCGCGTCTTCGTGCCGCGCGTGTTTCCCAAGCCGAGCGATGCCGGCCATGCCGACGCCGTCGCCCGGCTCGCCGCGCGTTGCGCGGCGGCGCTCGGCGGCCGCACCTTCGTGCTGACGACGACGTTGCGATCGCTGCAGGCGGTCGGTGCGCAACTGCGCGCCGCCTTCGATTCAGCCGGCGAAACGATCGAGGTGCTGGTGCAGGGTCAGGGCTCCAAGCGCCAGCTGATGCAGCGATTCCTCGACGCGCCGCACGCGGTGCTGGTCGGCTCGCAGAGCTTCTGGGAAGGCGTCGACGTTCCCGGCGAGGCGCTGCAGTGCGTGATCATCGACAAGCTGCCGTTCCCGCCGCCCAACGATCCGCTCGTCGAGGCGCGCGTCAAGCGGCTGGAGAGCGACGGCCGCAACGCGTTCGCCGAGTATTTCGTCGCCGAGGCAGCGGTCGCGCTGAAGCAGGGCGCGGGGCGGCTGATCCGCAGCGAGACCGATCGCGGCCTGCTCGTCGTCTGCGATCCCCGCATGGCGGCGATGGGCTACGGGCGGCGCCTGTTCGCTGCGCTGCCGCCAATGAAGCGCGTCGACGACGAGGCCGACGCGATCGCCTGGCTGCGCGAGCTCGGCGCCGTCGCTGCGACCTAGCCTGCCAGCGGGCCGGGCGGGCCGCCTCCGTCAGGCGATCAGGGTCACCAGAGCCGCCACCAGGGCGTCTTGCGCCGCCCGAAGGTGTCGGCGTCGATCGTCGAGTTCGGGAAGTTGGCCTTGAGGACGCGCTCGGTGTCGTCGCGAAGTTCGGCCAATCCCAGGCGGTCGTAGCTCTGGGCGAGGATGACCAGCGCCTCTTCGGTCGAAGGCGAGCGCTGGAACTCCTGCACCGCCTGCTGCGCGCGATTGGCGGCGGCCACATAGGCGCCGCGCCGCAGGTAATAGCGCGCAACGTGCACTTCGTAGGCGGCGAGCGAGTTGACGATGTAGTTCATCCGCACGCGCCCGTCCTCGGCGTAGGTCGACTGCGGGAACTGCTCGATCAGCTGGCGAAACGACTGGTAGGAGTCGCGCGACGCCTGCTGGTCGCGCTCGGAGAGGTCCTGGCTGGCGAAGTTGCCGAGCAGGCCGAGGTTGTCGTTGAAGTTGACCAGACCCTGCAGGTACAGCGCGTAGTCGAGAGCCGGGCTGGTCGGGTGCAGCTTGATGAAGCGCTCGAGCGTCGACAGCGCCTGCGCCTTCTCGCCGCTCTTCCACAGATAGTAGGCGCGTTCAATCTGCGCCTGCTGCGCGAGCACCGAGCCGGCGGCCCGGCCCTCGAGTCGCTCGAGGAGCTTGACCGCTTTCTCGAAGTTGCCGGAGCCGGCTTCTTCCTTCGCCTCGGCGTAGAGGCGCTCCGGAGTCCAGCGCGAAGTCTCGTCGCGCGGGGTCGTGTCGCAGGCCGCGAGGAGGGCGATCGAGGTCGAGATCGTCGACACTGCGATCCATGTACGCCAGGGCGTCGTTTTCGTTCTCATGCAGGGAGTGTGAAGTGAGCCGCGGTCGCCGCGAGGTGTGACGCTTCGCGGCGGAGCCGAATCTTATATGGTCGATGATCACCGTCCCGAGGCTCTTGCCATCGCCGCAGACGTCGACGGCGACGAAGCCGACGACGCAGCCGTTGAGCGCCGCGAGACGATCGTCGGCGCCGCGGTGCATGGCGAGCGGCTCGACAAGGCCGTCGTCGCCTTCGTTCCCGAGTTCTCGAGGAACCATCTCCAGCAGCTGATCAGGGCGGGCTGGGTCACCGTCGACGACGCAGTCGTCGCCAGCCCGGCGCAGCGCATTCGCGCCGGCCAGCGCGTCGCCGTCACCCTCCAACCGACCGAGGAGAGCCTTGCCTACCGCGCCGAGGCCTTGCCGATTGCCGTCGTGCACGAGGACGACGACGTCCTCGTGATCGACAAGGCGGCCGGAATGGTCGTGCATCCGGCGGCCGGCAACTGGTCGGGAACCCTTCTCAATGCGTTGCTGGCGCGCGATTCGACAAGCGCCGCGCTTCCGCGCGCCGGCATCGTCCACCGCCTCGACAAGGACACGTCGGGGCTGATGGTCGTCGGCCGCACGCTCGCGGCCGTGACGGCGTTGAGCCGCGCCATCGCCGCGCGCGAGGTCCAGCGACGCTACCTCGCGATCGCGCATGGCGCGCCGGCCGAGAAGCGCTGGAGCATCGA
>JBDSLQ010000230.1:0-4694 GCA_039916285.1 Caldimonas sp. | reverse complement strand
CTTCGGTCCGCGCGAAGCGCAGGAGCTCGGCTGGGTCGACGGCCTTGCGGATTCGGTCGACGCACTGAAGTCGATGGCGCTGGCCTGGATCGACGCCAACCCCGACGCGATGCAGCCCTGGGACCGTCGCGACTACAGGCTCCCCGGCGGTACGCCGGCGAGCCCGAAGATCGCCGCCATGATCGCCGTCGCGCCGGCCGCGCTGGCGCAGAAGACGCGCGGCCTCTATCCGGCGACGCAGGCGATCCTCGAGACGATGGTCGAAGGCGCGCTCGTCGACTACGACACGGCGACCCGGCTCGAGAGCAGGAAGCTCGCCAAGGTCATGGTCGGCCAGACCGCGAAGAACATGATCCAGGCGTTCTTCTTCGATCTCAACGCGATCCGCTCCGGCCAGGCGCGGCCGAAGGGCGTCGCGTCGTGGCGGCCGGCCAAGGTCGGCATCCTCGGCGCCGGCATGATGGGCGCGGGCATCGCCCACGCGAACGCGGCGCGCGGCATCGCCTGCGTGCTGAAGGACGTGTCGGCCGAAAAGGCGGCGGCCGGCATCGCGGCGATCCGCAAGGTGACCGCCGGGCAAGTCAAGCGCGGCGCGCTCGACGAGGTGCGCGAAGCGAAGCTGCTCGCCCTCGTCGTGCCGAGCGCGGACGCTCGCGCCCTCGACGGCTGCGACCTGATCGTCGAGGCGGTGTTCGAAAACCGCGCCTTGAAGGCCGAAGTCACGCGCGAGGCCGAGCCGATGCTCGCGCCCGACGGCGTGTTCGCGAGCAACACCTCGACTTTGCCGATCACCGGCCTGGCCGCTGCGAGCCGAAGGCCCGAGCGCTTCGTCGGCCTGCACTTCTTCTCGCCCGTCCACAAGATGAAGCTGGTCGAGATCATCCGCGGCAAGCAAACGAGCGACGAGACGCTGGCCCGCGCCTACGACTACGTGATCGCGCTCGGCAAGACGCCGATCGTCGTCAACGATTCGCGCGGCTTCTTCACCAGCCGTGTTTTCGGCACCTACGTGATGGAAGGCGCGGCGATGCTCGCCGAAGGCATCGCCGCGCCGCTCATCGAGCACGCCGCGCTCGCCGCCGGCATGCCGGTCGGTCCGCTCGCCGTTCTCGACGAGACCTCGCTCGCGTTGTCGGTCCACGTCCTAGAGCAGACGCGCGCCGACTGGCAGGCCGAGGGCCGGCAGCACGTGCCGTCGGCGGGGGAGGTTCTGGTCGAGAAGATGGTCAAGGAGCTCGGCCGCCCGGGCCGCGCCGGCGGCGGCGGCTTCTACGACTACCCGGCGGGCGAGTCCAAGCGGCTGTGGCCGGGCTTGGCGACGAACTTCGCCAGGCCGGGCGTCGACGTCGACATCGCAACCTTGAAGCAGCGCCTGCTTTACCGACAGTCGATCGAGACCGCGCGCTGCCTCGCCGAAGGCGTGCTGAGGAGCGTCGCTGGAGCCAACATCGGCTCGATCTTCGGCATCGGTTTTCCCGCCTGGACCGGCGGCGCGATCCAGTTCATCGCTTCCGAAGGGCGCGAACGCTTCCTCGCCAACGCCGCCGTGCTGGCCGCACGCCATGGCGAACGGTTCGCGTTCAGCGCCGAGACCCTGAGTCTCGCCCTCGACCGAAACGCTGCCTAGACGAGGAGCCTCACTTCAGCGTCAGGATCCAGGCCACGAGTTGTTTCGCCTCGGCCTCGTTGACTTGCGGATTGGCGGGCATCGGTACCGCGCCCCACACGCCCGAGCCGCCTTTCATGACCTTGGGCACCAGCTTCGCGACGGCGTCCGCCTGACCGGCGTACTTCGCGGCGACTTCCTTGTAGGAAGGGCCGATGACCTTCTGGGCGACGGCATGGCAGGCCATGCAGTTCTTCTTCTGCGCCAGATCGGGGCTGGCCCACGCGGGCACGGAAAACATGCAGGCGGTCACGATAGTGGCGAAGCGAAACGTGTTCATGAGGGGTCTCTGGTGTCGCGACAAAAGGTTGCTCGGCTACCATCAGGATAACGGGAAGGGTCTCGCGCCGGTTGACCCGACGCGCATCGCGGCGACGCTCGCACCGAGGAGAAAACGCATGCTGTTCGTCATCATCGGCGTCGTCCTGATCGCCCTCAACCTGGCCGGCATCGGCGTCTTCGGCACCTGGAACTGGGAGGTCTTCGGCGACCTCTGGAAGTTCTGCTTCCCCTTCCTTCTCGCGGTCCTGTGGTGGATCTGGTCCGACAAGTCCGGTCTCAACAAGCGGCGCGAGATGGACCGGATGGACAAGAAGAAGGACGATCGGCGCAAGGAGAACCTCGCCGCGCTCGGCATGGATACGCGGGCCCGCCGCAAGGCGCAGAAGCAGCAGCGATAGCCGCGATTCGCAAGAAGTCTGGGAGCGTGGTCAGATAGGCCGTCGCCGCAGTCGCTAGGAGGAGCAAGCATGAAGGTCGTGGGATCTCGATTTGGGGCGCTGACCGCGGTGCTCGTGGCGCTGGCCTGCGCCCAGGCAGCGCATGCCCAGGCGTCGCCGGGCGCGTCGGTGGAACGAGGGCGCTACCTCGCGCGGATCGCCGGCTGCAACGACTGTCACACCGCCGGCTACCCGGAGAGCGGCGGCAAGGTGCCCGAGGCGCAGTGGCTGCTCGGCGACAAGATCGGCTTCAGCGGGCCCTGGGGAACCACGTACCCGCCCAACCTTCGCATGTCGCTCACCAGGATGACCGAAGCCGAATGGCTGGCGTTCGCGCGAACCAGCCAGCTGCGCCCGCCCATGCCGTGGTTCGCGCTGCGCGACATGACCGACGACGACCTGCGCTCGATCTATCGCCTGGTGCGTCAGCTCGGGCCGGTTGGCGAGGCGGCGCCGGCCTACCTCCCGCCTGGAACGAAAGCGGCGGGGCCGGTGATCCAGTTCCCCTGACCGGGGTGCGCGCGGCCGTCTCTCAGTCGCCGTCGAGCACGGCGCCGCGGCTAGCGCTTGACGCGTTCTTCGCGAACTTGGCGAGCACGCCGCGTGAGTAGCGCGGCGCCGGCGGCCGCCACGCCGCGCGGCGCGCTGCGAGCTCGCTGTCCGGCACCTCGAGCTGGAGCAGCAGCCGGTGCGCGTCGATGGTGATGCGGTCGCCTTCCTGGACGAGCGCGATCGTGCCGCCGGCATAGGCTTCCGGGGCGACGTGGCCGACGACCATTCCCCAAGTGCCGCCGGAGAAGCGCCCGTCGGTGACTAGGCCGACCGATTCGCCCAGGCCCTGGCCGATCAGTGCGCTCGTCGGCGCGAGCATTTCCGGCATGCCGGGCGCGCCCTTGGGACCGAGGTAGCGCAGCACCATCACGTCGCCGGCGACGATCCTGCGGTCCATGATCGCCGCCATCGCCGACGGCTCGTCGTCGAAGACGCGCGCCGGGCCGGTCATCACCGGGCTCTTCAGGCCGGTGATCTTGGCGACCGCGCCTTCGGTCGAAAGATTGCCTTTCAGGATTGCGAGATGGCCGTGCGCGTACATCGGCCTGGCGATCGGCCGGATCACGTCCTGGTCGGCGCGCGGCTCGGCGGGCAGCTCGGCCAGGGTCTCGGCGATCGTCTTGCCGGTGATCGTCATGCAGTCGCCGTGCAGCAGGCCGGCATCGAGCAGCACCTTCATCACCTGCGGGATGCCGCCGGCGCGGTGCAGGTCGACGGCGAGGTACTTGCCCGACGGCTTGAGGTCGCACAGCACGGGCACTTTCTTGCGCATCCGCTCGAAGTCGTCGATCGACCACTCGACCCGGCCGGCGTGGGCGATGGCGAGAAAGTGCAGCACCGCATTGGTCGATCCGCCCGTGGCCATGATCACGGCGACCGCGTTCTCGATGCTCTCTCGGGTGACGATGTCGCGCGGCTTCAGGTCCTTCTTGACCGCCTCGACGAGAACGCGCGCCGCATTGCCGGCGGCGCCGACGATCTCGTCGTGGACGTTGGCCATCGTGCTCGAGTACGGCAGGCTCATGCCGAGGGCCTCGAACGACGAGCTCATCGTGTTGGCCGTGTACATGCCGCCGCACGAGCCGCTGCCCGGGATGGCGCGGCGCTCGATCTCGCCGAAATCCTTCTCGCTCATCGTCCCCGCCGAGAACCGGCCGACGGCCTCGAAGACGCTGACGATGTTGAGGTCCTGGCCCTGATAGCGCCCGGGCAGGATGGTGCCGCCGTAGACGTAGACCGCCGGCACGTTGGCGCGCAGGATGCCCATCATGCCGCCCGGCATGTTCTTGTCGCAGCCGCCGACGACGAGGACGCCGTCCATCCACTGGCCCAGGGCACAGGTCTCGATGCAGTCGGCGATGACTTCGCGCGAGACGAGGCTGTATTTCATGCCCTCGGTGCCCATCGCCATGCCGTCGCTGATCGTCGGCACGCCGAAGATCTGCGCGTTGCCGCCGGCGGCCTCGATGCCTTCGACCGCGGCGTCGGCGAGCTTTTGCAGGCCCGAATTGCAAGGCGTGATCGTCGAGTGGCCGTTGGCGACGCCGATCATCGGCTTCTTAAAGTCGGCCTCCTGGTAGCCGAGGGCGTAGTACATCGACCGGTTCGGCGCGCGCGCGATGCCTTCGGTGATGTTCCTGGAGCGGCGGTTGATGGCCATGACACTGTCATCCCGAGCGGAAGCGAAGGATCCCATCGTAGCGCCGAGATCCGTCGCTTCCTTCAGGATGACAACGCAGGGGTGTCGATATCATTCG
>JBDSLQ010000229.1:0-4893 GCA_039916285.1 Caldimonas sp. | reverse complement strand
GGCTCGGTCCTCACCGATGCCGCCGAGAAGCTCTACGCGCTGAAGGAGATCGACCAGGCGGGCGCGGTGGCGCAGCGGGTCGTCGAGCTGAAGCCGCCGGCGCCGGACGCGCAACGCCGGGTCGCCTGGACCGTCATCGCCTACACATCGTTCGACAAGAACGCCTTCGGTGGCGCCGAGAAGGCGTTCGCCGAGGCGATCAAGCTGACGCCGGAAAAGGATCCCGGCCGCGCCGACCTCGTCGAGCGCCAGGCCGCGGCCATCTACAAGCAGGCCGAGATCGCGCGCGCGGGCGGCAAGCACCAGGAGGCAGCGGCGAGCTTCGCCCGCGTCGGCACTGTCGCGTCGGCGGGCTCGGCGGTACGCGCCAACGCTCAGTACGACTCGGCCGCGGCGCTGATCGCGATCAAGGACTGGGACGGCGCGATCAAGACGCTCGAGGATTTCCGCCAGCGCTTCCCGAACCACGCGCTGCAGCCGGAGGTAGGCAAGAAGCTGGCCGTCGCTTACCTCGAGAAGGGCCAGTCGGCAAACGCCGCCGCCGAGTTCGAGCGCCTCGGCGCCGCCAGCAAGGACCCGAAGGTCGCGCGCGATTCGCTCTGGCAGGCTGCGGAGCTCTACGAGAAGGGCAACGCCAAGCCGCAGGCGGCCAAGGCGTACGAGCGTTACCTGGCCTTGAACCCGCCTTCGCTGGAATCGGCGGTCGAGGTGCGCTGGCGCCTGGCGCAGTTCGCCAAGGACACCGGCAACCCGGCCCGCGAAGCGGCGCTGATGCGCGAGATCTTCGCCGCCGACCAGGCCGGCGCCGCCGCTCGCACCGACCGCACGCGCTACCTCGGGGCCACCGCCGCGCTCGCAATCGCCGAGCCGGCCGCAGAGTCGTATCGCCAGGTCGCGTTGACGGAGCCGCTGCAGCGCCAGCTGAAGCTGAAAAAGGAAAGGATGGAGCAGGCGCTGAAGGCGTACTCGCTCGCCGCCGAGTACGGCGTCGCCGACGTCACCACCGCGGCCACCTACCGCATCGCCTCGGTCTATCGCGATTTCGGCAAGGCGCTGATGGCGTCGGAGCGGCCGAAGAAGCTCTCCAAGCCCGAGCTCGACCAGTACAACGTCTTGCTCGAGGAGCAGGCCTTCCCGTTCGAGGAAAAGGCGATCGAGCTGCACGAGGTGAACGCGAATCGCAGCGCGAGCGGCGTCTACGACAAGTGGGTGAAGAGCAGCTTCGACGCCTTGCGCGAGCTGCGCCCGGTGCGCTACGGCAAGGCCGAGATCAGCGAGGTGGTCGTCGATGCGATTCGCTAGCGCTTCCTGGCGCCTCGGCGCGCTCTGCGTTCTGCTCGGCGCCGGCGCTTGCTCGACCGTCGGCGACGGCTTCAGCGCCGTTCGCGACGCCGTCACGCCGGGCAGCGGCAGCGGCAACAGCAACAGCAACAGCAACAGCACGTCGAGCGCGGCCGCGCAGGCGCCGGCCCGCCCGGCGCCGCCGGTCTACGACGCGCCGGTCGCGCCGGCGACACAGCGCGCCTTCGACGACGCCAGCCGGGCGCTCCGCAGCGGCCGGGTCGACGAGGCCGAACGCGCGTACAAGGCGCTGGCCCAGGCCAACCCCGAGCTGGGCGGTCCGCATGCCAATCTCGGCGTCATCTATCGCCAGTCGGGCAAGGTCAGGGAGTCGGTGGCCGAGCTGGAGCAGGCGACCAAACTGAGCCCGCGCCAGCCGATCTACCTGAACCAGCTCGGCATCGCCTATCGCCACCAGGGCCAGTTCGCCAAGGCGCGCGACGCCTACCAGCGCGCCCTGGCGCTCGATCCGCGCTACACCACGGCGGCGTTGAACCTCGGCATCTTGTATGACTTGTATCTGGGTGACACACAGCGTGCGCTCGAGCTGTATGGCCGCTATCTTGCTCTCATGCCGAACGGCGACGCGACCGTAACCAAATGGGTCGCCGATCTCAAGAACCGCAAGCCCGGACCGATCACGGTCAGTCGTCAGGAGAAGCCATGAAAGTTGCCCGCATTCTCGTGACCGGCATCGTTGCCGGCGCTGCCGCATGGGCGACGCTGCCGGCGCTGGCGCAGGGCAAGAAGGCGCCGGCGAAGGAAGTCGAGCCCGCAGTCGTGGCCAAGCCCGACCAGGCCGACCTCGACCGCAGCCAGATCATCGGCAACCGCGAGCTGCCCAAGGTCACCTACATCGTGCCGTGGAAGAAGCCCGGCGCCGGCGATCTCAGCGGGCGCCCGCTCGTCAGCGTTCTCGACGAGGCGCTCGCGCCGATCGACCGCGAGGTCTTTCGCCGCCAGGTGCGCTACGACGCGCAGGCGGTCGCGCAGACGCCCGCGCCCGCCGCGCCGGCCAAGTGATCGTCCCGAACCGCACATCTTTTCCCTAGGTCCTCATCGGAGTCATTCATGGATGCCCTCTCAACCACCATCAAGTTCTTCCAGGACTGCGGCCTGTTCATCTACCCGAGCGCGCTCATCATGGCGCTCGGCATCGCGATCTCGGTCGAGCGCTACATCTTCCTCAGCAAGGCCCGCAACCAGAACCGCAAGGTCTGGGCGCAGGTGCTGCCGCTCCTGCAGAAGGGCCAGCTGCGCGACGTGCAGAGCGTCGCCAACCAGTCCGACGCAGCGGTCGGCAAGATCGTCAGCTACGGCCTGACGCGCATGCAGAGCCCGGGCCGGCGCGAGGACTTCGACGCCGCCATGGAAGAGGGAATGATGGAGATCGTGCCGCGCCTGGAGAAGCGCACGCACTACATCGCGACCTTCGCCAACGTCATCACGCTGGTCGGTCTGCTCGGCACCATCATCGGCCTGATCAAGGGCTTCACGGCGGTGGCGAGCGTCAATCCGGCCGAGAAGGCGCAGATGCTTTCGGCATCGATCTCGATCGCGATGAACAACACCGCGTTCGCGCTGATGGTGGCGATCCCTTTCCTGCTGATCCATTCGTTCCTGCAGGCCAAGACGAGCGAGATCGTCGACGGTCTCGAGGCCGCGAAGATGAGCTTCCTGAACCTCGTCCAGCGCCTGAAGCTGGAGCATGCGGCGACCAAGGGCGGCTGAGCCTTCCCGCGCCTGACCGACAGCCTTCGCCCGGAGAACCGACATGCCTGCCCGCCGCTTGAAGAAGACCGCGGCCCACCTCGAGATCACCGCGTTCATCAACCTGATCGTGGTGCTGGTGCCGTTCCTGCTCTCGGTGTCGGTGTTCACGCACTTGGCGGTGCTCGACCTCAGCCTGCCGGCGCAGTCGAACGACCAGGTCCAGAAGCTGGATCCGAACAAGCCGCTCAAGCTCGAGGTGATCATTCGCTCGAGGTTTGTCGAAGTGAACGACAAGCATGGCGGCCGCATCATCGATCCGCCGATTCCCAATCTGGCGAGTGGTCCCGACACCCAGTCGCTCGCCGCGGCCATCCAGGCAATCAAGCTCAAGTTCCCGCAGCACGACGACGCCTCGGTGCTCTCCGAGAGCCAGATTCCCTATGACTCGCTGGTGCAGGTGATGGACGCGGTGCGTGCCGGCCATCAGCTCCAGGGCGCCCGCATCGTCAGCACCGACTACTTCCCCAACATCTCGGTCGGCGACGCCCCGGTCATCAAGCAATAGCGCGGACATGAAGCCCTTATCCCCGCTGCAAAAGCGCGCAGAGCGGCGCAACCGCAACCAGTCGATGGTCGACATGAACCTCGTGTCGCTCATCGACGTGTTCACGATCCTGATCTTCTTCCTGATGTCCAACGTCGGCGTCGAGACGCTGGCCAGCACGCGCGCGGTCACGCTGCCCGAATCGATGTCGCAGAAGGCGCCGAAGGAGACCGTTCTCGTCGTCGTCACCGCCACCGAGATCCTGGTCGGCGGCAAGGCAGTCGCGTCAGTCAAGGATGCGCTCGCCCTCCAGGCCGACATGATCGCGCCGCTCAAGGCCGAGCTCGACATCGAAGCATCGCGCGAGGTAATCCGCAAGGAGAACGAAGCCGACAGCAAGCGCGTGACCATCATGGGCGACAAGGACATCCCCTATCACCTGCTGCGCAAGGTGATGTTCACGGCGGCCCGCGCTGGCTACACCGACGTCTCGTTTGCCGTGCGCCAGAGGTTCGAGCCGTGAGGGCGGCGCGGGTGTCCGAGACCGGCCGGGTGTCCATGAACAGCAGTCGCGAGGAGTCTCGCGGTCAGGGCAAGCAAAAGCGCAAGCCCGGCCGGGTTTCGTTCCGCTCGCGACACTCTCCCTGGGGCGGCTCGACCGACGACGACGCCCGCTTTCGCCGCATCGCCGAGCGCGTCCTCATCGCCTGTGCCATCTTCTTCGTGCTCATGCCGTGGCTGCCGGTGAGGAAACCCGATCCGACGCAAGCGCCGGCGGTGTCCGTGCCGATGGCCAGGCTGCTGCTCGAACAGAGCAAGCCCGAAGCGCCGAAGCCGCCAACCCCGAAGGCCAAGGCCGACCTGCCCAAGCCGCCGCCCGAGAAGGCGGTCGCGCTGAACAACAACAAGCCGGACCCGATCCGGCCTCCGGCACGAAAGCCCGACGCGCCCGCAAAGGTCGCTCTCAACAAGGAAGCGCCGGTGCCCGAGGCGCGCGTCCCGCTGCCGAACAAGCCGCCCGGCGAGATCGACGCGGCGCGGCGCAAGGTCGCCGGGATCGGCCTTCTGGCGATGAACAACGACTTGCAGGAGCTCCACGGCGCGCCGATCGCAGTGCAGCTGGCGCCCGTCAAGCAGGGGCCGGGCGTCGGCACCAGCGCCGGCGTCGGCGTCGGCGCCGGCACCGAGGCCGGCGTGCCGGTGCGGGCGATGATCACGTCGAACGCCACCAACGGCAGCGGCGGCATCAACACCGCCGGCTACAGCAAGAACACCGGCGGCGGCGGCCTCGCCGG
>JBDSLQ010000228.1:0-7730 GCA_039916285.1 Caldimonas sp. | reverse complement strand
CGACGGCAGCGGCCAGGCCCCAGACGAGGCCGTTCAGGCGCTTGACGGGAATGCCCATGTAGTAGGCGGCGAGCTGGTTCTGCGACGACGCCTGCATGGCGATGCCGATCTTGCTGTAGCGGAACATCGCGTAGAGAAGTGCGCTGAGAACCGCCGTTGCCGCGATCACGACCATCTGCTCGACGTTGAGAACGAGCCCGCCGACGTTCCAGGTCTGGTCCTTGTACGGTACGGGCAGGGTGTGCGTCTCGGTGCCGATGGCCGGGATCATCGTCACCAGGCCGCGCGCTGCGTAACCGATGCCGATCGTCAGCATGACGAGAGAGAACGCAGGCTGGCCGAGGATCGGCCGGATGACGATGCGCTCCAGGCCGAAGCCGAAGATCGCCAGGACGACGATCGTCGCCAGCATGGCGAGCCAGAACGGCCAGCCGGCGAGCGTCATCAGGGCGAAGCCGGCGAAGGCGCCGAGCATCATCAGCTCGCCCTGCGCGAAGCTGACCGTCTCGGTGGTCTTGTAGATGAGAACCAGGCCGAGCGCAATCAGGCCGTAGATGCAGCCTTGCGCCATGCCGCTGATCACGATCTGCAAGGCCTGCACGGGTCTCCTCGGGTAGGCGTTCGTTGCCCGGCGGCGCCGGCTTGTTTGTTATTCTTGCCTCGCCAAGCAAGCAGTTGCGTTGTAGCGAACATGCCTGCTACCCGCGAGCGTACTAACCCGAAAAAACGGCTACCACTCCCTGCGAAGCACCATGGCCATGACGACCGTCCGCATCGACAGGACCGAAGGCGAGATCTGGATCGTGACGATCGATCGCCCCGAGGTGCGCAACGCCGTCGACGGGCCGACGGCGCGCGCCCTCGCGCAAGCGTTTCGCACTTTCGATGCCGACACAAGCGCACGCGTCGCCGTTCTCACCGGCGCCGGCGGCCACTTCTGCGCCGGCGCCGATCTGCGCGCCGTCGCGAGCGGTTCGTCGCCGGGCGAGCTCGGCGCGAGCGACAAGGCCCTCGCCCTCGACGACGACATGGATGCCGACGGGCCGATGGGACCGAGCCGCTTCGAGCTGACGAAGCCGGTGATCGCCGCCATCGAGGGCTACGCCGTCGCCGGCGGCCTCGAGCTCGCGCTCTGGTGCGACCTGCGCGTCGCCGCGCGAACGGCGACCTTCGGCGTCTTCTGTCGCCGCTTCGGCGTCCCCCTCATCGACGGCGGGACGGTGCGCCTGCCGCGCCTCATCGGCGAGAGCCGGGCGATGGACCTGATCCTCACCGGCCGCGCCGTCGGCGCCGACGAGGCGCTTGCCATCGGACTCGCCAATCGCGTCGTCGAGACCGGTGTAGCGCTGGCATCGGCGCTCCAGCTCGCGCGCGAGATCGCCGCCTTTCCGCAGCAGTGCCTGCGCAACGACAGGATGAGTGCCCGCCGCCAGCACGGCGCGGCGACGCTGCAGGACGCTCTCGCCCAGGAGTTCGCGCTCGGCCGCGCCACGCTCGCCTCCGGCGAGGCCGAAGGCGGGGCGCGCAGGTTCGTCGCGGGCGCCGGCAAGCACGGCCGATTCGAGCCGGGCTGACCGTCCTCACCCCCGGCGCAAGCGGCGGCAAGGTCGTTCTGCGACATGTCCGAAAACGGCGAGTTGCCGGGGCGACGGCCGCCATAATCGACGCATGACGATCGATGGCGATGCGGCCTACCAGGTCCTCCTCGCGCACGACGCGCGCTTCGACGGCCGGCTTTTCGTCGGCGTGACGTCGACGGGCGTGTACTGTCGGCCGATCTGCCGCGTGCGGATGCCGGCGCGACGCAACTGCCGCTTCTTCGCGTCGCCGGCGCAGGCCGAGGCAGCGTCGTTTCGACCCTGTCTCAAATGCCGTCCCGAGATCGCGCCCGGCCCCGGCCTGGCCTGGACCGTGATGGACGCTTCGCGCACGCTCGCGCGCCAGGCGGCGAGCGCTCTCGACGAGTTCGCCGCCGACGGCGAGGCGCCGAGCGTCGCCCGGATCGCCGAGCGGCTCGGCGTCAGTGATCGTCACCTGCGCCGCATCTTCTTCGCCGAGCACGGCGTCACGCCACTGCAGTACCTGCAGACGCGCCGCCTCCTGCTCGCCAAGCAGCTCCTCACCGACACGACGATGCCGGTCGCGCAGATCGCCTTGACGAGTGGCTTTCGCAGCCTGCGCCGCTTCAACGCCGCCTTCGTCGGCGGCTACCGCATGGCCCCGACGCGCTTGCGGCGCGCCACGCCGCGCGAGAGCAGCGCCGCGAACGCGAAGGCAGGCATGGCGGCAAGCACAGCCGATTTCGACGCGGGCGACGCGATCACGGTCACCCTCGGATATCGGGCGCCGTACGACGTCGGCGCATTGATCGCTTTCATCGGCCAGCGCGCGATTCCGGGCATCGAGGTCACGGCGGCGCGCTCGATCCGGCGCAGCGTTCGCGCCGGCGTCGTCGGCGCCTCGGCGGGTTGGCTCGAGGCGCGCTTCGCGAGCGACGCGGCGCGAGTCCGCCTCGCCTTTGCGCCCGCCCTCGGGCCGGCGAGCGGCACCGTCATCGCCGCCGTGCGGCGCTGGCTCGACCTCGACGCGGCGCCCGAGACGATCGCCGAGACGCTTGTCGGCCTGCCCGGCGAGCCGGGCCTGCGTCTGCCCGGCAGCGTCGACGCCTTCGAGCTCGCGGTGCGCGCCGTCCTCGGCCAGCAGGTCACGGTGGCGGCGGCGCGAACGCTGGCGCGCCGCCTCGTCGAGCGCTTCGGCGCCGATCTCGCGACACCCTGGCGCGACGTCAGCCGCACCTTCCCCGGCCCGGCCGATCTCGCCGCCGTGCCGATCGAGCGGATCACCGAGCTCGGCATCATTCGCAGCCGCGCCGGGGCGATCCAGGCACTCGGCTCGCACTGGGATGCGCTCTCGCCGCTGCTCGTGCCGGGCGCATCGCCCGACGCGCTCGTCGAGCGGCTGCGCGAGCTGCCCGGCATCGGCCCGTGGACGGCGCACTACGTCGCGATGCGCGCGCTCGGCTGGCCCGACGCGTTTCCGCCCGGCGACGTCGCTGCGTTGAAAGCGATGGGGCTGCTCTTCGCGACTGCGACGCCGCGGGCTGCCGAAGCACACGCCGAGGCATGGCGGCCCTGGCGCGCCTACGCCCTGCTTCGCCTCTGGAATTCATCGGGAGTCACGCCATGACCTACGCCACCACGTCGATCCTCGCCCGCTGCACGGCGCAATGCAGGATCGCCTCGCCGCTCGGCACCCTGCTGCTGGCGAGAACCCACGCCGGTCTCGCCGGCGCGTGGTTCGAGATGCAGAAGCACCATCCCGACGCGATCGATGCGCCCGAGCGCGACGACGATCCGCTGCTGACCGCCACGGCGAGCCAGCTCGGTGCGTACTTCGCCGGCGAGAGATCTGGCTTCGACATCCCGCTCGACCTGCAGGGAACGACGTTCCAGCGCGATGTCTGGCAGGTCCTCCTCGGCATCGAAGCCGGAGCGACGCGCAGCTACGGCGAGATCGCGCGCGAGCTCGGCCTGCCGTCGGCGAGCCGCGCCGTCGGCTCGGCGGTCGGCAGAAATCCGGTCTCGATCATCGTGCCGTGCCATCGAGTCGTCGGCAGCTCGGGCGCGCTGACCGGCTATGCCGGCGGCCTCGACCGCAAGACCTCGCTCCTGCGCATCGAGGCCGATCGCCGGCGCAGCCGGCACGGCGCGCAGCAACTGGAGCTTCATTGAGGCCGCGCGATATCGCCGAGTTGATCGCGCTGGCGGCCCTCTGGGGCGGCTCTTTCCTCTTCATGCGAATAGCCGTGCCGGCGTTCGGGCCCTTCGCGCTCGGCTTCCTCCGCGTCTTCGGCGCCGCGCTGCTCCTCGTTCCGCTCCTCGCCGCGCGCGGCGATCTCGAGGCGATCGGCCGGCACTGGCGGCCGATCGCAATCGTCGGCTTCGTCAACTCGGCGCTGCCGTTCCTGTGCTTTGCCTATGCCGCACTGACGATCAACGCCGGCGTCTCGGCGATCTTCAATTCGGTGACGCCGCTCTTCGCCGCCATCGTCGCCTGGCTCTGGCTCGGCGACCGGCTGACGCCGTTGCGTGTCGTCGGCCTCGCGATCGGCTTCGCCGGCGTCCTGTGGCTCGGCTGGGACAAGGCCAATTTCGGCCCGGGCGGATCGGCGTGGTCGATCGGCGCGTGTCTGCTCGCGGCGATGTCGTACGGCATCGGCCCGAGCCTCGCCAAGCGTCACCTGGGCGGCGTACCGCCGCTCGCCGTCGCTGCCGGCAGCCAGGTCGCGGCGGCGATCTTTCTCGCCGTGCCGGCGGTGCTCGCGTGGCCCGCGGTCTTGCCCTCCGCGCAGGCCTGGCTGCTGATGGCTCTGCTCGCCTTCCTCGGCACCGGCCTCGCCTACGTCCTCTACTTCAGGCTGATCGCAAACGCGGGCCCCGCGAACGCCGTGGCGGTGACTTACCTGATCCCGATATTCGCCATCGTCTGGGGCGGCATCTTCCTCGGTGAAAGGGTGACGCTGTCGCTGGTCGCCGGCTGTCTCGTAATCTTCATCGGCACCGCGTTGGTCACCGGCGTGATCGGCGTGCGGCCGGTACGGTCGGAGGTGGCGCACGCCGACCCGGCGCCGACAATTCGCTGACGTCCCGAGTCGGCGACTCGCTGAACGCTTCTCGCCCTCGCCCGCTCAGGTCGTCGTCGTCGGCGCTGCTGCCGGCGGCACGTCGTGGCCGGCGGTGAAGCCGCGCTTCAGCAACAGCCAGCGCCACTTCGATACCGCGCGAAACGGCCGCGTCACGGTCGACACGGCCGCGACGGGCACGCCCTGCGCCATCTGCAGCGTGATCGATCGGGTCGCATCGGCGCAAACCTTGCACAACCAGTTGCGTCCGTCCTGAATCGTGCATTCGCTGAACTTGCCCGACGGCTCGGCGGTGCCCACCGTCCAGAAGATCACCTCGCCGTGCGGCTTGAGCGCGCGATAGCGGTAGCGGGTGCCCGCCACGACCCGGCCGCTGCAGCCGTCCCCCTGCCAGGCGCCATCCGCGCAATCGACCGTGTAGACGGTGCGCTCGCCTTGCATGGTGACGAAGTCGGACGCCCACGCGGCGAAGCCGAGCGCGGCCAGCACCAGGAAGACGAATGCCCAGACTCGAACCATCGGCGATCAACTCCCGCGCCAGGCGGCGCGCCGCGAATTGTGCACCGCCGCCGGCCGCCCTCGGCCCGCGGCACTAGACGCGAGGCGGCTCGACCGGCTCGTGACCCGGAGACTCGGGCACGCGCGGCAACTGGGCGCCGTCGTCGGGCTCGACCGGCAGCGCGTCGGGCTCGGGCTCATCGGTCTGCGGCAGACCGGGCAAAGTCGCCATCGCAGTTCCCCCTGAAGGCATCGCCCATGATGGCGCACCGGCGCGGCCGGACGGTCGAAAGGGCTTCTAGCGCGTCGAGCGGAGGGATCCGGCGTCCTTGAGCAGCGGCACGTTGTACGGGTTGCTGACGACCGCCTTGGGCGCCAGGCTTGCGCCCGCGGATGACGCGATGGTGCGGGAACCAGGTGCCGCCGCCGAGTTGACCATCGTGAACGTATGGGACGACTTCCTGGAGTCGCTGGCGCCGCCTGCGGCGGAAGCCGCGCTCGTCGAGGCCAGCCCGACCAGCACCAGGGTCAGGCGAATGAGGAGGAATGCGCGCGGCATGGCGATTTCCGGAGGGAGATGGCCTGGATATCGGCGCATCGCCGCTGCGTCTGAAGGCCTGCTCGCCGCCAGGCCGACGAGCGGTCGTAGGCCGCCCTAAGATCCGTTCAGCCGCGGGACGACGGCAAGGAACCGCAATGACCGACAAGAGGGCCATTCTCGTGATCGGCGCCGGCGACGCCACGGGCGGCGCAATCGCCCGGCGATTCGCACGCGAGGGCTATGTCGCATGCATGACGCGGCGCAGCGCCGACAAGCTCGCACCGCTGGTCGACGAGATCAAGGCGGCTGGTGGCGAAGCGCACGGCTTTGCCAGCGATGCGCGCAAGGAAGAGGAGATGGTCGCCCTCGTGCACCGGATCGAGGCCGAGATCGCGCCGATCGAAGTGGCCGTCTTCAACATCGGGGCGAACGTGCGTTTCGGCATCACGGAGACGACCGCGCGGGTCTATTACAAGGTGTGGGAGATGGCGTGCTTCGCCGGTTTCCTGATGGGCCGCGAGGTCGCCAGGGCGATGTTGCCGCGCGAGCGGGGAACGATCCTCTTCACCGGCGCCACGGCGAGCCTGCGCGGCCGCGACGGCTTCGCGGCCTTTGCCGGTGCCAAGCACGCGCTTCGTGCGCTGGCGCAGAGCATGGCGCGCGAGCTGGGGCCCAAGGGCATCCACGTCGCTCATCCGGTGATCGACGGCGCGATCGACACCGAGTTCATCCGCTCCAACTTCCCGGACCGCTACGCGCTCAAGGACCAGGGCGGAATCGTCGCTCCGGAGAGCATCGCCGAAGCCTACTGGCAGATTCACCGGCAGCCGCGCGACGCGTGGACGCACGAGATGGACCTGCGTCCGTGGCTCGAGACATTCTGAGACGACGCCGCCCGAGGAGTGCAAACCGTGAAGACAGTCAGCGCCCAGTTCCTGTTCGATTTCGGCAGCCCGAACGCCTATCTGGCGCATCGGGTCTTGCCCGACATCGAGAAGCGCACCGGGGTTCGTTTCGACTACGTGCCGATCCTCCTGGGCGGCCTCTTCAAGCTCAGCGGCAACCGCTCGCCCGCCGAAACGTTTGCAAACGTCAAGAGCCGGCGCGACTACGACCGGCTGGAAATGCAGCGCTTCGTCTCCAGGCACGGCCTGGACCGCTTCCACGTGAATCCGTTCTGGCCCGTCAATACCTTGCAGATCATGCGCGGCGCCGTCGCCGCCGCCAAGCTCGACAGCTTCGCGCCGTACGTCGAGGCGATGTTTGCGGCGATGTGGGAGCGAGGACTCGACATGGCCCAGCCCGAGGTCATCGTTCGGGTGCTCGACGAGGCGGGGCTCGACGGACGCACGATCTTCGCCGCGACGCAGGCACCCGACGTCAAGGAAAGGCTGCTGGTCAACACCCAGGCCGCATTCGAGCGTGGGGCGTTCGGTTCGCCGACCTTCTTCGTCGGCGACGAAATCTTCTTCGGCAAGGATCGCCTGCGCGAAGTCGAGGAAGAAATCGTCAAGGCCGGCTCGGCCAGGGTCGCAGCGCAGACGCCGTAACCCATCGATCTTGTTGGCGGAGTGGACGGGGCTCGAACCCGCGACCCCCGGCGTGACAGAACGGTAAAAGCGCGGACTCTACGGGATAACCCGGGACGTCATGGGACAGCTATGCACATCGTTTTAGTCCGCAAGTCATTGTTCCGATTGGAATTTAGTTTCCAGAGCTGTCCACAGAGGTTTCCGGAGCTCTATATTAAGCGCGTGTTTTTTGTTCCCATAAACGTTCCCACGGCCCAAAATTCGGAATTAACGGACGGGACATTTGGTGGTCGGATCATGAGTGTTCCCATGGGAACAAACGTTGAATTCTAAGGGATTCTTTTTCACTTCGCACCGACGCTCCCGATGACCCTGCACCGACTCACCGACCGAGCCGTGAAGACCACCCGGGCGACGACCAGAGAGCGGCTCGTCGCCGATGGCGGTGGCCTCTATCTGCGCGTCCTGCCGAGCGGATTCAAATCCTGGCTTCTGGTCTACGGATTTCGTGGTGCCC
>JBDSLQ010000227.1:0-3319 GCA_039916285.1 Caldimonas sp. | reverse complement strand
CACCGCAGGTCAAGAAGTGCCTGATCTCCACCGTCACCATCGTCAACACGTCCAACAGCACGGAGCAGTTCTACGACCCGACATGGACGGTGGACAACCCGGGGTGGTTGAAGATCAGTCTTTTTAGAGAGGCCTCGACGCTCAATAGGAGGGCGAACATCGAGAACGCGACGGTCCGCTACAGCAAGGACGGCGTTAATTTCATCGACGTCTACAACTGCAGCACACTTTTGAACGGGGTTCCGCAGTCGTCTTCCGTTGGTCCCAACACGCATTGCATCAAGAACCGCAGCGGGGACTCAGTAACGGGCTGGACTCTCGACCTCATCGCGTCGGAAAACGGCGGCATGTCCTGGTAAGAAGCCACTCCGATCTGAAAAGGGGCCTGCGGGCCCCTTTTTTTCACTTGATCGTCAGCAAAAGCTTTTCGGCCCGGGCAAGCGAGGAAAGGTTTCCCTTCGCCGTATAGATCGCGATTGCGTCTTCGATGGCTCGCCGCGCATCCGCGGCGCGCCCGGCTTGAGACAGCACTGTGGCGAGGTCAGAGAGAGCGGTCGCCCGGAGCCCCGGAATCTCCGTTTGCAGCGCAAGGTCGAGCGCCGCGCGCGCCAGCATTTCGGCCTCGCCGAGCTCACCTCGTCGCGCCAGTATGAGCGCCCGAACGCCCCGCCACTCCGACTGCGCTTCGAGGTCGTCATCGGCCGCCGATTTTTCGGCCGTCGCCGTCATGGCCAGGGCCTCTTCGTCGCGGCCTTGCTCCAGGACCGCCCGTGCGAGCGTGATCATCATCGACGAAAGGAAGTAGGTCTCGCCCAGCTCCTGCAGCGTTTCGCAGGCGGGACGCAGCTCGCGCTCCGCCGCGGCGGGATCTCCCGCGAGCATCTCCACGAGTCCGAGGTCGAACGACGACGCAGCCGCGCGAACGCCCTCACCGAGATCGTGAAGCACCGATCGAGCAGACCTGGCATTCCTTCGCGCCGTTTCGTAGTCGCCGACCATCGCGTGAAGCTGCGCGATCTTGCAGATGATCAGGTTTTGCACCTGACGATCGGCCAGGCCGCTGGCGATCAACGCCTCGCATTGCGAGATCGCATCGACCGCCGGCGTCGGCCCGCACAACGCGTTCACCGTCATGCCCAGCGCGCTTCGTGCGACCAGGCGCTCGTCCCCCGCCAGGCGTGCGTGCTTGATGACCTTCGCGATCGTCTCTCCCGCCTCGCCGAAGCGGCCTGCAATCTGGTGGACCATGGCGACGAGACGCCACGCCTTGCCCAATTCACCATGTGCTTCCTGCTGCTCGAGCAACGGAATGATGGTGGTGGTCAGCTCCAGGGCCGCGTCGCTCCAGCTGCCTGATTCGCCGCTGTGGAGGCGGACGAGCATGCGGACCAGCAGCGCCGACGCTTCGACCCGCTTGTTGCCGGCGCTCTTCGCGCGCTCGAGCGGCTCGTCGACCACAGTTCGCGCGTCGGCGAATTGGCCGAGCTCGAGGAGAACTTCGCCGAGCTCGGGAAGCAAGGGCAGGCGGCGGGGGTCGTCGGCGGGAAGGAGGGCGACTGCGCGGCGAAACAAATTGCCAGCCGCCTTCGTGTCGCCGCTCGCGAAGGCGCGACGCCCGGCCGATGCCAGGCGTCGCGCAGCATCGGCGCCGATCGCGAGGCCCTTCTCGTCGAGCGGCCCAAGCTCCCCGAGGTACTTGTGCGACTGCTCGAGGTGGTAGCCGAGGATCGCCTCGAACTCGAGAGCGCGGCCGCGCTCCGCGTTGACGTTGTCGGCCCAGCGCACAAAGTCGACGTGCAGGGTGGCGCGGGCGCGCTTGAGGAGACCGCCGTACACCGTGTCCCGCACGAGGTGGTGGTGGAAACGGTACAGCGAGTCGGAATCCATCGAGGCGATGGAATGGACCAGCTGCTTGCGCGTCAACGTGAGCAGATGCCCCTCCATCCCGGGTCGAACCGCCTCCGGTGCCAGCGACACGACCGCGGGCGCCGCGAACTGCAGGCCGATCACCGACGCCGGTTCGATCGCCGCGCGCTCTTCGCGCCGCAACTGCCCGAGACGTCCCTCGATCAGCGCCTTGATCGTCGGCGGGATCGTGATCTCGCCGTAGCTCTCGCCGCGGATCCAGCGGCCGTCCTCCTGACGCAAGGCGCCGCTGTCAACGAGCATCGACAGCATCTGCTCGACGTACAGCGGGTTGCCCTCGGCTGCCTCAACGATGCGGGCCACGACGTCCGATGGCAGCCCGGTGGCGCCGAGGAGGTTGAGCGCGACCTTGGCGGCCGCCGCGTCGGTCAGCGGGCGCAGCACCAGCCTAATGGCGGAGGCGCGCTCCCCCCACTCGGGGCGCTTCTCGAGCAGGTCGTGGCGCGACGTGCAGAGCAGCAGGATCGGCGCGCCCTCGGACGTGTCGAGCACGTTAACGAGCAGGTCGAGGAACGCAGACTCCGCCCAATGGATGTCGTCCGCGAGGACGATCAAGGGCCCCTCGGTCGTGAGCGACTCGAAGAACTTGCGCGCTCCCCAGTAGATCTCGTGCAGCGGGAAGGCGGCATGGCTCAATCCGATCGCGGCCGCGAGGCGGTCGGCGACGTGCTGGTCGCCGACCAGCGTCGCGAGCTTGGCATGGCCTTCCTCGGGCTTGTCATCGAAGCGGATCTCGGCGGCCTCGCCGCACATCTCGCGCAGCGGCCAGAAGGTGATGCCGTCGCCGTAGGTCAGGCAGCGTCCGCGCACGACTGCGGCCTTGGCGCCCGCCCGGGCGATCACTTCCTGGGCCAGGCGCGACTTGCCGATGCCGGCATCGCCGACGATGGTGATCATGCGGACGCCGCGGGTTTCCTTGACCTCGCTCAGCGCCTGGTCGATCGCCGCAAGCTCGTCGTCGCGGCCGACGATCGCCGAGTCGTGGCGCCGCACGTAGCCGTCGAGCCCGATCGCCGAGACCAGCCGGAACGCGGCAACGCGCTCGCTCTTGCCCTTTAGCTCCAGCGGCTCGACGCTTTCGACCTCGACCGCGTCGCGCACCAGCCGGTAGGTCGTCTCGCCGAGATAGATCTCGTTCTCGGGCGCCGCCTGCTCGAGCCGCGCAGTGACGTTGACGGCGTCGCCCGTGGCCAGCTTCTGATCCGCGGTCGGATCGTCGTTGGCGACGACTTCCCCGGTGTTGACGCCGGTGCGATTGGCGAGCACGACGCCGTACCGGCACAACAGGTCCTCGTTGACGCCGCGCAGCGCCGCCTGCATGCCCGCCGCCGCCCGCACCGCGCGCAACGCGTCGTCCTCGTGCGGCAGCGGCAGCCCGAAGACGGCCATGATC
>JBDSLQ010000226.1:0-6493 GCA_039916285.1 Caldimonas sp. | reverse complement strand
CCGTCGGCGACGCGCGGGAAGGTCTTCTTGACCAGCGCCTGGATGGCGGCGCGGCGCGACTCGACGGCGCTCTTCTGGTGCCAGGCCCAGACGTTGAGGCCGACGATCTGCGCCGCCACGAGCAGCGCCAGGCCGATGCGCGCGGGCCGCCACGCGGGGCTCATCGCCTGGCGGGCCCAGTCGCCGATCGCGCGAGCGCCGCGGGTGCGCCGGGCGAGGTCGAACTGGCGCAGGTTCCAGAGGCTGCGCCCGGCCTGCAGCAGGCGCTGCTCGGTCGGCATGACATTGACCGGCGCACCGAGCCAGCGCTCCGCGGCGACGGCGGCCATCGGCGCCGCGGTCCAGCGCGTCTGCGGCGGCGCCGGCTGCGGCACCAGGGCGCGCGCCAGGCCGCCGTCGAGGCGCACGGTGGCGACGCCGTCCGTGCTCGCCCAGGTGATGACGGCGCCTTCGACGGTGCCGACCCCGGACGACGGCGCGTGGAAGTGGCCGGCCGGCGGGTCGTCGGGCCACGACATCGGCACGACCCGGTCGACGAACACGCCGGCCTTCTGCAGGGCGGCCAGCTCGTCCTCGAGCCACGCCTTGTCGGCGGCGGCGACCCACGTCGGCTGGCCGGCGACGGCGAGAGGCGCGATCGCGAGGTGGACGGTCTCGGCATCTTCGAGCAGCGCGTCCTCGAGGACGCCGACGAGCGCCATGCGCAGGCGCGACGCCGGCGCCTTGGGCAAGGTGATGCGATGCCAGCTGACGTCGACTTCCTGGATCACGGCGATCACGACCGAGCGCGTCGGCAGCAGCGCCGCGGCGGCATGGCCTTGCGCGTCGACGTCGATGCCGTCGTCGCTGGTGACGTAGGCGTACTCGCGCCGCCGCGCGGCGGGGGAGCCGGCTTCCTCGCCGGCACCCGCGCGCAGGCGCTGGCGTTCGGGTAGCTGGAGGACGAGGGTCGACATGGCAGCGGGGGCGGGGGCCGATTTTAGGGACGTGGCGGAGGGGCGGCCTTGGCAATCAAGGACTTAGAGGGATATCTTGCAGCGAAATCGCCGTATTGCTTCTCGCTTTGACGAGGTTTACGAGCCGGATTGCTCGCGCGCGGAGACGCGTTCGCGATGGCGGACGATGACCTCGGTGCCGGCGCGCTTGACCAGCGAGCGTTGCTCGAGGACGACGTCAGCCAGCCGCAGGCGGCCCCGAATCTCGAAGAAGTTCGAGCCCACCGCCAGGTGCCCGAGAACGTCGGCGGCGATGCCGGGGGCCAACGCCTTCAGGTCGCCGATCGATTTCAGGGGCACGCGCTGGCGCGACTGGACGATGCTTTCCGCGGTCGCGGCATCGATGCCGGCGGCCGCGGCGAGCACCTCGCGCGACGCCGTGTTCGCATTGACCCACGCCCTTTCGGGAAGGACGGTGATGTACGGCTCGAGCGTTCGCAGCGCTTCTGCGTCGATGCCGAGCCAGGTCAGCTGCGCTGTCGACTTCGGCATGAGCGGGGGATCGGCGACTGCCGGAGCAGCTATCGCGGGGGTGCCGCTCGCGGCGGGGTCGACCGCAGGTGGCGGCGCTGCATCCCTCAGGGCGACCGCGATTCGCGTCGCGACGTCTGCCGAGACCCCGACCGATTCGCACAGTCGCTGCAGCGCCGCCATTTCGAGCGGATCGATGCCGCCGCCCGTGCCCGACAGGAGATTGGTGAGGTTGTAGCGGGCCTGCGCGTCGGTGATCGCACCGGACAGGAAGGCATCGGGCGCGTCTTCGGTGTTGTCCTTGTCGGCGGCGAGGAAGGTCGACAGCCGCGCTTCGGCGAGCGGCACCGCCCAGGGCTCGCCGAGGTGATCGACCCCGCCGCTGCCCCTCGCGTCCTCGCGCAGGATGAGCCGTGCCCAGTCGAGGGCGCCGACCAGGATCCATGCCGACTGCATGCGGGCGCGCTCGGCGGCCTCGACCTGGATCGCGCGCCACTGCTGCCAGACCATCGAGCCGGCCAGCGTCGCCACCAGGGCGACGATGATCATGGCGGTCAGCAGCGCCGCGCCGCGCTCGCCGCGCCGGCCAAGGATTCGTGCACGACGACTCACGGCGAGATCACCGCGTCGCGGACCAGGCTGCCGGCCAAGCCGCTGCCGGGCGCGAAACTGAGGACGACGCGTATGCCGCCCGGAAGCGCGATCTTTTGCGTGCCAGGGCCGGACGCCGCCCCCGGTGCGGCAACGGGTTCCGTGGGAAGCGGCCCGAGGTCGCCGGTCGATTGGCAGTTGGCCCAGGCGTTGCCCTGAAAGAAGTAGACGCGCCAACTCTCCAGTCCGGTGAGGGTGCGCAGCTGGCCGGTCTCGCTTCCTTGGAACTGCTGCGTGCGAAGCCAGCTTTCCTGCAGGTTGCGGGTCGTCGTCACCGCTGGCCCGGCCCAACGCTGCCAGACCGAATCCTGGCTGTCGGGGCGCAGCGACCAGGCGACGACCTGCAGTCCGCCTTCGGCGCGGCGGACGATGCGGACGCTCTGGCCGTCGCAGCTGATCGACGGCACGGCGCTGGTTTCCTGAATCGACGCCACGTCCTGCTCCCATTGCGCCATCACGGTCTCGAGGCGCAGGACCTGCTCGAGCCGCACCAGGTTCGACTCGCGCGTGCGCGCGATGCCGTCAACGCCTTGCCAGGCCATCAGCGACATGATCGCCATGACGACCATCGCGACCAGCACCTCGATCAAGGTGAAGCCATGGTGGCGCTGGCCGCGGCGTGCCGTCACGATCGCCCCAGGATCGTCGACAGCTGCAGGATCAGCCGGCCGTCGGCGTCGAGCATTCGCGCGTCGACACGCCGGAAGTTCGGATTCGGCGTCGGCCGAACGACCAGCTTGCCGGCGTAGGTGCGGCCGAGCTGCTCGCAGCCGAAGTCGCCGTCGCCGATGTCGGGAAACTGGCGCGCGAGCCTGAGCGCCGTGAGCTGGTTGTCGGCGCACCACTGCGCCGAGGTCACCTCGGCGAGGCGGGCCGTGTTGTTCGTCAGCGAGCCGGCGGCCTTGATGCCGGCGCCCAGCGTGATCGCGACGATCGCGAGCGCGACCAGAACCTCGATCAGCGTGAAGCCGCGGCCGCGGGTCCTCACCGCGCCGCGTTGCCGTTGTCGCTGACCGCGAACGGGCCGATGCCGTCGGTCACGAGCGTCAGCCGCTGGTCGTTGAGGCGCATCAGGATGCGCTGTTCGCCGATCAGCGGCTCCGGGCCGAGGACGATGGCACGCGCGCCGATCACTTGCGCCGACGTGCTCGCATCGAGCCAGCGCGTCGGCAGCGGCGAGGTCGCGGCGAGGCCGACGAAGCGAAAGCCGCTGCCGTCGGCCTGTTCGGCGAGCGGCTCCCAGCGTGCTGCCACCCCCGATGCCCGCGCCTCGGCGCGCGCCGACTCGAGCAGCGACACGAGCCGCGTCGCCTCCTGCTCCAGCTTCGATGCCGCCGGATCGCGCAACGCCAGGCTGGCCACCGCCGTCGCGATCGCGATTACCGCGACGACAACCATGAGTTCGATCAGCGTGAACCCTGCGGCAAGGCCGCCGGGTTCACGCTGCGCGCCAGGATTGCTCCCTCCCCGCTGAGCTCCCCTCCCTCCAGGAGGGAGGGGCCGACCCCTGCGGGGTCGCTGGGGACGAGGGCCGCTACTGCCAGGAGCCGATATCCGCATTCTTCCCTTCGCCGCCGGCGATGCCGTCGGCGCCGAAGCTGTAGACGTCGATCTCGCCCTTCAGCCCGGGGTTGGCGTACTGGTACGGGCTCTTCCAGGGGTCGCTCGGCAACTTGTCCAGGTACGGCCGCCAGTTCGGCGGCGGCGTGCCGACGGTGGGCTTGGCGACCAGCGCTTGCAGGCCCTGCTCGCCGTTCGGGTAGCGCAGATTGTCGAGCTTGTAGAGCTTGAGCGCCTGCATCAGGTTGTTGACGTCGGTGCGGGCGGCGGTGACGCGGGCGTCGTCGGCGCGATCGAGCATGTTGGGAACGATCAGCGCGGCGAGCACGCCGATGATGACGAGCACCACCATCAGCTCGATCAGCGTGAAACCCCGGTGGCGGATTCGCCTCCCTCTGCGACAGTGCATCGACATCGTCCCGTGCGGTTCTACCGCTCCCACGCCCGGAGGGGCAAAGCGTTCCATGATAATCGCCGCATGTTCGCCAGACTGTCAGCGTTCGTGATCTGGTCGCTCGTCGCCCTCACGGCGGTCTTCTGGGCGCTGCGCCTGAGCGCCAGCCCGCCGCCGGTGCCGCCTTATGCGGTCGCGGTCGGCAACGCGGTCGCCGTGCGCGGCGACCTGTCGCGGCTTTTCGGTGCCATGCAGCGCGCGCCCGGCATCGCGCCGTCGACACCGGAAGCGCCGTCGCGCTTCAAGCTCGTCGGCGTGATGGCGCCGCGTTCCCCCGCCGCACAGGCCGAGGCCGGACACGGCCTGGCGCTGATCGCCGTCGACGGCAAGCCCCCCAAGGCCTATGCCGTCGGCGCTTCCCTCGAGAGCGATCTGGTGCTGCAATCGGTCGGCCTGCGCACCGCATCGCTCGGTCCGGCGCAAGGCGCGCGCAGCGTCCTTCTCGAGCTGCCTGCGCTGGCCGCGCCGAACTCGGGCGTCCTGCCGCTGCCAGGGGTGGCGGCACCCGTGCCGGCGGCGGGAACGACGCGCATGCAGGCGGCCCAGGCCGCGGTACAGGCGGCTCAGGCCGCACAAGCAGCGCAGGCCGCCCAGGCCGGACCGGGCGGCGCGGTGCCCAGCGCGTTTTCGGGTGGCGCGCCGGTGCTCGGCATCCCGCAAGCGGTGATCGTGCAGCCCGGCCCCGCTGTCCCCGGACCGGTGCTGCCGCCGCCCGGCCCCAGCCCCCTTCCGACGCCCGGCAGCCTGCCCTCGCAGTAGCGAGCCGGGTGCTCGCCTCAGGCGAGGAAAAGACGATAGGCCGGGTTGGCGGTCTCGTCGGCACACGGATAGGCCAGGGTTGCGAGAAATTCGCGAAAGCGATCCTGGTCCCCGGCCGGCACCTGCATGCCGACCAGGATGCGACCGTAGTCGGCGCCCTGGTTGCGGTAGTGGAAGAGGCTGATGTTCCATCCTGCCGGCATGCTCGAGAGAAACCGCATCAGCGCGCCCGGCCGCTCCGGGAAGACGAAGCGATAGAGACGCTCGTCCCTGGCGAGCGGGCTGCGCCCGCCGACCATGTGTCGGACGTGCTCCTTGGCGAGCTCGTCGCCGGTGAGGTCGAGGGCGGCGAAGCCGTGGCTCTCGAACTCGCGCGAGAGCAGCGCCGATTCAGCGCGGTCGACGGTCGCGATGCCGACCAGGATGTGGGCGACCGAGGCCTGCGAGATCCGGTAGTTGAACTCGGTCACCGCTCGCGGGCCGATGACTTCGCAGAAGCGGCGAAAGCTCCCGCGCTCCTCGGGGATCGTCACCGCAAAGAGCGCCTCTCGCTCCTCGCCGACCTCGGCGCGCTCGGCGACGAAGCGCAGGCGATCGAAGTTCATGTTGGCGCCGCAGGTGATGGCGATGTAGGTCTGGCCGTGCGTCGCGTGGGCGTGGACGTACTGCTTGATCGCCGCGACGCCGAGCGCACCGGCGGGCTCGAGGATGCTGCGCGTGTCCTCGAAGACGTCCTTGATCGCGGCGCATGCGGCATCGGTGTCCACCACGATCCATTCGTCGACCAGCTCGCGGGCGAGGCGGAAGGTCTCGGCGCCGACCAGTCTGACGGCGGTGCCGTCGGAGAAGAGGCCGACGTCATCGAGCTCGACGCGCTCGCCCGCTTCGATCGACCTGATCATCGCGTCGGAGTCGTTCATCTGCACGCCGACGACTCGGATCTCGGGCCGCACCGCCTTGATGTAGGCGGCGACGCCCGAAATGAGGCCGCCGCCGCCGACGGCGACGAAGACGGCGTCGATCGGCCCCTGGTGCTGGCGCAGGATCTCCATCGCGATCGTGCCCTGGCCGGCGATGACGTCGGGATCGTCGAACGGATGGACGAAGGTCAGGCCGCGCTCCTTCTCAAGCGCCAGCGCGCGCGCATGGGCGTCCGAATAGCTGTCGCCGAACAGCACGACGTCTGCACCGAGCGCGCGCACCGCCGCGACCTTGAGCGAAGGCGTCGTCGTCGGCATCACCACCAGCGCGTGGCAGCCGAGCCGGCGTGCCGACAGCGCGACGCCCTGGGCGTGGTTGCCGGCCGATGCGCAGATCACCCCGCGCGCGAGCGCGACCGGCGTCAGGTGCGCCATCTTGTTGTAGGCGCCGCGCAGCTTGAAGCTGAACACCGCCTGGGTGTCCTCGCGCTTGAAGAAGACTCGGTTGTCGAGGCGGGCCGAGAGTGCAGGCGCGGGGTCGAGAGCCGACTCGATGGCGACGTCGTAGACGCGCGCGGTGAGGATCTTCTGCAGGTAGCCCGCGAGCTCGAGCGAGCGTTTCGGCGTGTTCGTGCGGGAGGAAGTCGCCATGCCTGTCGTGGTCTCCGGCGGCCGACGATTGC
>JBDSLQ010000225.1:0-6443 GCA_039916285.1 Caldimonas sp. | reverse complement strand
CGGTCAGCAACAGAACCGCGATATGGATCAACTGTGATCGGCAAGCGGGTAGGCAACGCTGCGCAGGTGATCGAGCAGGCTGGAGTCGTCGAGATCGGCCCCACCGGCGGCGACGAAACTCGCGAAGACCCGTGCGGCGGCGCTGCCGAGGGACATGTCGATGCCCGCGGCGCTGGCCATGGCCAGGGCCAGCGCACTGTCCTTGGCGAGCAGCGCGCTGCGAGCGTGCGGCGTGAGTTCGCCTTGCAAGGCACGCCGCATGCGGTCGGTGCCGATCCAGCTCTGTCCGCTCGAGCGTTCGATGACCGCGAGCGCGAGCGCGGGGTCGAGGCCGACGCGCTCGGCCAGCGCGATCGCCTCGGCGGCGCCGGCGAGGTTGATCGCAGCCAGGAGGTTGTTGACGAGCTTGACGCGGGCGCCGTCGCCGGCGCGCTCGCCGAGGCGGAACACCGGATCGGCGAGCGTCGCCAGCAACGAGACGTGGCGGTCGAACACGGCGTCGCGGCACGCGACCATCAGGCTCATCGTTCCTGCGCGGGCGCGCACTGGGCCGCCCGACATCGGTGCCTCGATCCAGTCGAGGCCGGCCGCGTCGAGCCGCGCTGCGAGCGACTCGACGCTCTCCGGCGCGATCGTCGGGCAAAGGATGACGCATGCTCCGCGCCGGGCGCCGGCAGCGACGCCGTCGCTGCCGAAAAGCACGCCTTCGGTCTGCGCCGCGTCGACGACGGCGACGATGACGACATTGCACTGGCGCGCGAGCGCGGCCGGGGTCGCGCAAGCCTGCGCACCGTCGCGTGCGGCCACCGCCTCGCGCTCGCCGAGGAGATCGCGCACCGAGACCGGCAGCCCGCGCTCGCGCAGTCGCTGCACCACCGCCAGCCCCATGCTGCCGACGCCGATCACCCCCGTGCTTGCGCTGTCCACGCGACGATTCTGCGGCTTCAGCCGCGCGGGTGATGCAGCGCATGCAGCTGCTTGAGCCGCTCGCGCGCGACGTGGGTGTAGATCGTCGTCGTCGAGATGTCGGCGTGGCCGAGCAGCATCTGCACCGCGCGCAGGTCGGCGCCGTGATTGAGCAGGTGGGTCGCGAACGCGTGGCGGAGGGTGTGCGGCGAGAGCGGCGCCGCGATGCCGGCGACGAGCGCGTGCGCCTTCATGAGCTTCCAGAACATCTGCCGCGTCATCGGCCCGCCCAGGCCGGTGACGAACAGGGCATCGCTGCTGCGCCGGCCGAGAATCGCCGGCCGCGCCTCGGCGCTGTAGCGCTCGATCCAGCGCAGCGCTTCCTCGCCGAACGGCACCAGCCGCTCCTTCGCGCCCTTGCCGGTGACGCGCAGCGCGCACTCGACAAAGCTGACGTGCACGGTCTTCAGCGTCACCAGCTCGCTGACGCGCAGGCCGCTGGCGTAGAGCAGCTCGAGCATGGCCCGATCGCGCAGGCCGAGCGGCGCCTCGACGTCGGGCGCGGCGAGCAGCGCCTCCACCTGCGCTTCGCTGAGCGTCTTCGGCACGCGCAGGGGCTGGCGCGCCGAGTCGAGCTTCAAGGTCGGGTCGGCGTCGACGATGCGCTCGCGCACGGCCCAGCGGAAGAAGCGCTTGAAGACCGTCAGGCGCCGGTTGGTTGAGGTCGGCGCACTGCCGGCGTGGCGCGCGAGCGCGTAGCCGCGGAGGTCAGTCTCGCTCGCATCGGCCAGGGCGCGGCCTTGCTCGCGGCCGAGCCAGTCGGCGAACAGGGTCAGGTCACGCCGGTAGGCGGCGAGCGTGTTGGCGGCGAGGCCCTGCTCGATCCAGACGGCGTCGACGAAGCGGTCGATCGATGCGACGCTGGCCGGGAGCATGGCGGAGTCGGCGGGCGACCGGCGCCTCTACTCGAGCTTGAGCTTCTGCGCCGCGACGACCTTCTTGTAGACCTCGAACTCGGCTGCGATCTGGGCCGCGAACTGCTCGGGCGTGTTGCCGATGATGCTCGAGCCGGTCTCCTCGATGCGCTTCCTGACCGAAGGATCGTCCAGCGCCTTCTTCACCGAGTCGTGGACCTTGTCGACGATCTCCCGGGGCAGGCCCTTGGGCCCGTAGATGCCGTAGTACGCCGGCCGGTTGACGGGCTCGAGGCCGACCTCCTTGAAGGTCGGCACGTTCGGCAGCACCGCCAACCGCTGCGGCGCGGCGACGACGATCGCGATCAGCCGGCCGTCCTTGATGAAGGGCAGCGCCGACGGCATGTTGTCGAAGATGATCGGCACCTGGCCAGCGACGGTGTCGTTGAGCGCCGGGCCCGCGCCTCGGTACGGGATGTGGGTCACGAAGGTGCCCGACAAGTTCTTGTAGAGCTCCATCTGCAAATGGCCGATGCCGCCGGTGCCCGAACTCGCGTACGAATACTTGCCCGGGTTCTTCTTCAGCTCGGCGAGGAAGCCCTTGTAGTCGCGCGCCGGAAAGCTCGGATGGACGGCGATCACGTTCGGCGTCGCCGCGACGTTGATGATCGGCGTGAAGTCGGTGATCGGGTTGTACGGGAGCTTCGGGTTGATCGCCGGGTTGGCGGCGGTGGTCGACACCGTCGCCATGCCGAGCGAGTAGCCGTCGGGCGCGGCGCGCGCAATCTCGGTCGCGCCGATCGCGCCGCCGCCGCCGGCCTTGTTCTCGACGATCATGGTCTGGCCGAGCGGAACGTTGACTTTCTCGGCGACGACGCGGGCGACGATGTCGGTCGTGCCGCCGGGCGCGAACGGCACGACGAGGCGAACCGGCTTGCTCGGGTACGACTGCGCTTGCGCCACGCCGCTGCTGACGGCGAGCGCCGCCGCGGCGCTGACAAGGAGGGTTCGGCGATGCAGCATCGAGGGTTCTCCGGAGAGACGGTCGGTGGGCGAGACGAGGCGCGAGTCTAGGCGAAGGCCCAGCGCGGCCGGTCCCCGAAAACCCCCCGGTCGACACTGTCAACCGAGCGGCGTTGGCCCGGCCTGGCGCAGGGCCCAGTCGATGTGCTCGCGGACCATCGCACCGGCACCGTCGCGGCGCGATTGCAGCGCAACGGCCAGGGCCGGATCGGCACCGGCGGCCAGCGCGTTGCCGAGCGCGACCGCGAGATTGCGCTGCCAGCGCTCGAAGCCGATGCGGCGGATCGCGCTGCCCTCGGTCTCGCGCAGGAAGTCCTCTTCCCGCCACGACCAGAGGGCCAGCAGATCGGGCGCGGCGAGCGAGGGGCGGACATCGAAGTCGGCGATCGGGCTGGCGCTCGCGAACTTGTTCCACGGGCAGACGAGCTGGCAGTCGTCGCAGCCATAGACGCGGTTGCCGATCGCGGCGCGGAACTCGACCGGGATCGCGCCCTTCGACTCGATCGTCAGGTACGAGATGCAGCGGCGCGCATCGAGCTCGTACGGCGCGACGATCGCCTGTGTCGGGCAGACGTCGATGCAGGCGCGGCACGTGCCGCAATGGTCGGCGACGACAGCGCTCTCGGGCAGGGCGATGTCGACGAAGATCTCGCCGAGAAAGAACATCGAGCCGGCGTCGCGATCGAGGGCGAGGGTGTGCTTGCCGCGCCAGCCGATGCCGCTGCGTGCCGCGAGCTCGACCTCGAGCACCGGCGCCGAGTCCGTGAAGACCCGGTGGCCGAACGGGCCGATCTCGTCGGCGAGCCGGTCGGCGAGGCGGCGCAGGCGCTGGCGCAGGACCTTGTGGTAGTCCCGGCCGCGGGCATAGATCGAGACCGTCGCCGCCTGCGCATCCTCGAGGCGTCGCCATTCGATCGCCTGCCAGCCGGGGGCCGTCGTTCGCGGCAGGTAGTCGAGCCGGGCCGTGATCACGCTCAGCGTTCCGGCGACGAGCTCGGCCGGCCGCGCCCGCTTCATGCCGTGCACCGCCATGTAGTCCATCTCGCCGTGGAAACCGTTGTCGATCCAGGCGGCCAAACTCGGCTCGACCGACCTCAGGTCGATGCCGGCAATGCCGATCTGGGAAAATCCGAGCTCGCGCCCCCAGGCCCGCAGCTGCTCGAGCACGGCGTGGCCGTCGAGAGGGAGAGGATCGCTCATTGGTGGAGCCGCAGATTCTAGAAACCCGCCGCGCCGCCTGGCCCGACGAGAGCGCCTGCGCCGAGACCGCGCGCGCCGTGGCCCGCCATCATGCGTTGCGCGACGCCTTCATCGAGCTGCACGGGCCGCTCGGCGCCGGCAAGACGACGTTCGCGCGCCATCTGCTGCACGGTCTCGGCGTCGCGGGCGCGATCAAGAGCCCGACTTACGCGCTGATGGAGCCTTACCAGGCCTCTGCGGTCACGGGCGGCTTCGACATCGCCCACTTCGATTTCTATCGCTTCGACGATCCCGAGGAGTGGGAGGACGCCGGCTTTCGCGAGGTCTTCGCCAACCCCGGCCTGAAGCTCGTCGAGTGGCCGGAGAAGGCGGCCGGCCTGCTGCCGGCGTGCGATCTGCGCGTCTGGATCACGCCGCGCGACGATGGTGACGCGCGCGACGCGCGCTTCGACGCGCTCAGCGCGACCGGGCGGGAGCTGTTGCCATGAGCCGCCGGGCCGTTCTCAGGTCGAATGCCGAAGCGCGCAGTGCGAAGGCTCCTGTGAAACGTGATCGGCGCACGGCGCTGGCCCGCATGGGTTCGCTCGCCCTCCTCCTCGGCGCGCGCGAGATCGCCTGGGGCGCTTCGATCGTCGCCGTCCGCGTCTGGCCTGCGGCCGACTACACGCGCGTCACGATCGAGTCCGACGGCGCGCTGACCGCGCGTCACTTTCTCGCCGCCGCACCCGATCGCCTCGTCATCGACGTCGACGGCCTCGAGCTGAGCCCGCAATTGCGCGAGCTGGTCGGCAAGGTGCGCGCCGACGATCCCTTCATCGCCGGGGTTCGCGTGGGCCAGAACCAGCCGCGCATCGTCCGCCTGGTCATCGACCTCAAGCAGGCGAGCGCGCCCGAGCTGTTCGCGCTCGCCCCGGTCGCCGCGTACCGGCACCGGCTCGTCTTCGACCTGCACCCGACCAAGGAGCGCGATCCGCTGCTCGAGCTGATCCGCGATCGCGAGCAGGCCGAGCAGAAGGCCGCGCAATCGGTCCAGGATGCGCTCGGCGAGTTCATCGGCCGTGTCGCCGGCGCCGGCACGGCCGCGTCGAGCCCGGGGGCGGCACTCGCGAATTCGGCCGGCGCCGGCGGCACGGTCGCGCTCGGCACGCCGGCGCCGCCGTTCTCCGCCTCCGCGCCGCCGGGCTCTCGCCCCACGGGCGGAGCGGCTGCATCGAGCGGCCGCGATTCGATCAACGCGCTGCCGCCGCAGTTCGCACAGGCGAAGATCGATCGCCTCGTCGTCGTCGCCATCGACCCGGGCCACGGCGGCGAGGATCCGGGCGCGATCGGGCCGACCGGCCTGCAGGAGAAGGATGTGGTGCTGGCCATCGCGCTGCTGCTGCGCGACCGCCTCAATGCCAACCCGAACATGCGCGCGATGCTGACGCGCGACGCCGACTTCTTCGTGCCACTGCACGAGCGCGTCAAGAAGGCGCGTCGCGTCCAGGCCGACCTGTTCGTCTCGATCCACGCCGACGCGTTCATGAACCCCGAGGCGCGCGGCGCCTCGGTGTTCGCGCTCAGCCAGGGCGGCGCGTCGAGCAGCGCGGCGCGCTGGATGGCCAACCGCGAGAACGCCGCCGACCTGGTCGGCGGCACAAACTTCCACGCCAAGGACGAAAGCGTGCTGCGGACCCTGCTCGACATGAGCACGACGGCGCAGATCAAGGACAGCCTGAAGCTGGGCGGCGAGGTGCTGGGCCAGATCGCCAAGGTCGGCAAGCTCCACAAGGGCAGCGTCGAGCAGGCGAGCTTTGCGGTGCTGAAGGCGCCCGACATCCCGTCGATCCTGGTCGAGTCGGCATTCATCTCGAACCCGGGCGAGGAAGCCAAGCTGCGCGACCCGCAGTACCGCGCGCAGCTGGTCGAGGCGCTCGCAACCGGCATCCAGCGCTACTTCGCGCGCAACCCGCCGCTGGCCCGATCGCGTCAGCTCTAGCGAGCCAGGAGAAGCGATGCTTCACCCCGATGCCCGCGCCTTGCTCGATCTGATCGAGGAGCGAGGCCTGCCCGAGACGCAGACGCTGAGCCCGGTCGAGGCGCGCGCCTTCTACCGCGACCGGCGCTCGTTCACGCAGCCGGCGGCGCCCGGGGTCGGCGCCGTGCGCGATGCGCATTGCGAAGGGCCGCACGGGCGGATCGCGCTGCGCATCTACCGGCCGATCGGCGCCGGCGCCGGCGCCGCGTCGCAGAGCGGTTCGCCGCTGCCCGGCCTCGTCTACTTCCACGGCGGCGGCTGGACGATCGGCGACCTCGACACGCACGACGTGCTGTGCCGGCAGTTGTGCAACGGCTCGGGCGCGGTCGTCGTCGCGGTCGACTACCGCATGGGCCCCGAGCACCCCTTCCCCGCCGCCGTCG
>JBDSLQ010000224.1:0-5762 GCA_039916285.1 Caldimonas sp. | reverse complement strand
GCCTTCCTGCGACGAGAGCGAGTATTCCTGCAGCAGCCCTTGCACCAGCCCTTCGCGGCCGGCCGCGCTCTTGCGGTCGCGCAGCGTCTGCGCGAGCCGGCGCGCCAGCGCCTGCGCGGCGGCGGCGGTCGGCGCCGGGAGCCGGGCCCCGTCGAGGAGCGGCGGAACGGCGTCGGGCTCGGAGCGCCGGTACGCCGCGGTGATCGCGGCGCGCAACGGCGAGCGCGTCGGCGTGATCGGGAGGTCGTCGTGCCGCGCCATGTCAGGAATCTTGCGCCGTCGACGCACTGTGGACGAGCATCGCCGCGGCGAGGTCCTCGAGCGCGCTGCCGACCGACTTGAAGACGGTGCGGAGCTGACCCGCGGCGCGGCGGCCATCGCGGCGACCGCGGGCGAGGTCGGCGAGCGTGCCGATCGCATCGGCGCCGAAGACGCCTCGCGCCAGCGGCCCGATCAGGTCGCCGCTCTTGGTCGCCGCATCGTCGCTGTCGACGAACACCGCGGCGGCGGCGAAGCACGCGTCGTCGGCTTCGCGCATCGCCGGCGTGAACGAACCGATGAGATCGAGGTGGCTGCCGGGCCGCAGCCAGCGGCCGCAGACGATGGGCTCGCGCGCGAGCGTCGCGCAGTCGACGATGTCGGCCTCCGCCACCGCCGCCTCGACGCTCGCCGCCGCGCGCGCATCGAAGCCCTGCGCCGCGAGGTCGGCGACCAGCGCAGCGGCACGCGCCGACGACCTCGCCCACACCGTGACGCGCACGATCGGCCGCACGGCGCGGTGCGCTTGCGGCAGCAGGCGGGCGACCCGGCCGGCGCCGATCAGCGCCAGGTGGCTTGCGCCCTCGGCGGCGAGCCACGACGACGCCAGCGCGGCGGTTGCCGCGGTGCGCCTTGCCGTGATCTCGTCGCCGTCGAGCCAGGCGAGCGGAACGCCGGTGCTCGCGTCGTAGAGGACATAGGTCGAATGCAGGCCCGGCAGCCCGCGCGCTGCGTTGCCCGGCGCGATGTTGACCACCTTGACGCCGTAGCAGCCGTCCTCCTGCCACGCCGGCATGACGAGCGACGTCACCGGGTCGGCGCCGCGGCCGGCGATCTCGAGCACCTGGCGCGGCGGCAGCTCGCAGCCGCGCGCGAACATCACCCGCAAGGCATCGACCAGCGGCGCGAAGGCCAGCCGCTGGCGGGTTTCCGCCGCGCTGTAGAACCTCATGCCACGGCCGCGAGCCGCCTCAGAAACCGACCGATGCGGCCAGGCCGGCGGTCCAGTTGCGGCCCGGCGCCGGCTCGAAGAAGCGCGCGTTGCCTTCGTTGACGATCACCGAGCCGGCGTAACGGCGCCCGAGCAGGTTGTCGACGCGCGCGAAGCCGGTGAGGTCGACGCCGCCGAGGCGCGCGACATAGCCGACGTTGGCGTTGACGACCGCGAACCCCGAGGCGGCGTCGGAATTGGCATCGTTGACCCAGACCCGGCTCAGCGCCCTCGCCTCGACGCCCCCGCGCCAGCCGAGCGGCGGCGCCCAGGCGAGCGCGCCATAGAGCGAGTCGCGCGCGATCCCGGGGATGCGGTTGCCGGCCGGGATGGCCAGGTTCGGCACCGGGCACGGCGTCACCGTGCAGGTCGCGAAGGTGTCGAGATAGCGCGCGTCGAGCCAGGTATAGGCGAGCTGGGCGCGCAGGTTCTCGCGCAGGTCGCGGCTCCAAGCCGCCTCGAGGCCGCGCCGCCGCGTCGAGCCAACGTTCTGGAAGGTCGAGCGACCGCCGACGTTGCTGAGCGTCGCGATCTCGTTGGCGGTGCGCGTCTCGAACAGCGCGACGTTGAGGTCGCCCCAGCCGCTCCGCGTCTTCACGCCGATCTCGTAGCTGTCGCTCCTGGCGGGGCCGAGGGCAAGGTTGAGGCCGGTGAGGCCGCTCGGCCGGTACGCGAGCTCGTTCAGCGTCGGCGTCTCGAAGCCGCGGCCGGCGGTGGCGTAGGCGTGGAGCGCGGGCGTCGCCGCGAACACCAGCCCGACGACCGGCAGGGTCGCGTTGAAGCGCAGGCTGCCGCTGTCGTCGGGGTTCGTGCCGACGACGTACCGATCCTGCGACTCGAAGCGAACGCTGCTGTGGCGCAGGCCCGCGTGCAGCGTCCAGCGCGGTGAGAACTGCCACGAGCCTTGCACGTACTGGTCGAAGTTGGCGACGTCGTTGTTCTCGTCGCGGCGCAGCGCGCCCTGGACGCCGAGCGTCGTGCCGATGAAGTTCTGGTGGCCGGAGCGGTGCTCCGCGAGCGCGTCGTAGGCGACGCCGGCGACCAGCGTCACCGGCGCATCGGCCAGCCGCGTCTTCGCCGTCCAGCGCAGATCGGTGCCGCGGTAGTCGCGGCCCAGTGAGATCACGCCCCCGGGGTGAAGCGGGCTCGCTTGCGGCCCGACCGGGATGGCCTGGAACTGCTCGGTGTTGCGGTGGCCGCTGTAGACGAGCGCACGCACGGAGTGGACGGCATCGATCCTGCGCTCGTAGACGAGGCCGAGCTGGGTCTGGTCGACCGTCTTTCGGGTGTCGAACGTCGTCGCCGCCGGATCGACGCCGCGCGGATCGGTGTCGAACTGCGCCCGCGTCAGGCCCAGCGGATCCTGCGCCTTCGGCAGGGCGACGCTGTTGACGAGGAGCGTCCAACGGTTGGCGTCGTCGTGCCAGCCGAGCTTGGCATTGCCGATGTTGCGCTCGGCGGCGCTGTGGTCACGGTAACCGTCGGTGCGGAACACGCTGCCGCTGACGACGTAGCCGAACGCTCCGATGGCGCCGCTCGCCTTGGCGCCGAATCGCACGGCGCCGTAGCTGCCGGCGGCGAGGCTCGCGCCCAAGGTCGGCGCGCCGCTGCCGTCTTCGGTGAACACCTGGATCACGCCGCCCGACGAGTTGCCGTACAGCGCCGAGAACGGTCCGCGCAGGACTTCGATGCGATCGGCCGAGCCGAGGTCGACATTCGTGATCTGGCCCTGGCCGTCGGGCAGCGTCGCCGGGATGCCGTCGACGTAGAGGCGGACGCCGCGAATGCCGAAGGTCGAGCGAGCGCCGAAGCCGCGCACCGAGATCTGCACGTCCTGCGCGTAGTTCTGCCGGTCGCGCGCGGAGAGGCCGGCGACGCCGCCGAGCGCCTCGGAGATGTTGACCTGCGCGCGGGCATCGCGAATCGTCTCGACGCCGATGCGGTCGATCGACGCGGGCAGGTCGAATGCCGACGCCTCGGTTCGCGTCGCCGTCACCACGACGGGCGCCAGCCTGGCCTGGCCCTCGGCGGGCGCACCCTGGGCCTGGCCCGCGGTCGGCCACGCAGTCAAGGAGAGGATGACGCACGCCAGGGAGAAGGCCTGCCACCCGGCGTAACGCGCCGGCGTCTTGCGGTATGTCGACATGGCCACAGGATAGGCGGTAAGCGACGCACCGACGTGACGCGAGCATCGGCGCCGCGGCGCGGCGGCATCGCCGCGTCTGGGGTTTTCCCAAGGCGGGGCCAAGGGCGGCGCGCGCATCATCGCCGGTGCCGCGCCTCGCACCAAGGCGATGGCCGACGACACAGGCGGCGATTCATTGCAATGAAGGAGACATCGAACATGGCAGCAACGAGCGGCAACGGGCAAGGGCGGGTGGTGCTGGTCACGGGCGGCATGGGCGGCCTCGGCGAGACGATCGCCACCAAGATGGTCGATGCCGGCTACAAGGTCGTCGTCACCTATTCGCCCGGCAACACCAAGCACAAGGAGTGGGTCGCGGGCATGAAGGACAACGGCTACGACATCATGGCCGTGCAGTGCGACGTCGCCGACATCGACTCATCGACGCGCGCCGTCGCCGACGTGCAGAGCAAGATGGGCGCGGTCGACATCCTCGTCAACAACGCCGGCATCACGCGCGACATGACCTTCAAGAAAATGGACAAGGTCAACTGGGACGCGGTCATGCGCACCAACCTCGACAGCCTCTTCAACATGAGCAAGCAGGTCGTCGACGGCATGGTCGAGCGCAACTGGGGCCGCGTCATCAACGTCTCGTCGGTGAACGGCTCGAAAGGCGCGTTCGGGCAGACCAACTACTCGGCCGCCAAGGCCGGCGTGCACGGCTTCACCAAGGCGCTCGCGCTCGAGGTCGCCAAGAAGGGCGTCACCGTCAACACGATCTCGCCGGGCTACATCGGCACGAAGATGGTGACGGCGATCCCGGAGGACATCCTCAACACCAAGATCCTGCCGCAGATCCCGGTCGGCCGGCTCGGCAAGCCCGAGGAAGTCGCCGGGCTGATCATCTACCTGGCGTCGGAGGAGGCGGCATTCCTCACCGGAGCGAACATCGCGATCAACGGCGGCCAGCACATGCAGTGACGGCCGACGCAGACAACAACGAGGAGTCTCTCCATGATCAAGGCCGGGATCGACCAGGACGCGCTCATCACGATGTTCGCCGAGGCGAGCGCCAAGCAGGGCGAGGCGCTGCGCAAGGCGGTCAGCGAGGCGACGCTGCGCGCGCTGCAGGGCCGCGAGCTGACGCTCGACAACATCAAGAAGGTCGTCAAGAACGTCGCCGAGGCGGCGTCGACGGGCATCGCCCGCAACCCGGCGCCGGCGATCGACGTCGAGGGCCTGCTCGGCAAGGCGCTCGGCGGCATCGATTCGGCGCTGCTGCAGGCGGTCGAGGCCAATCGCAAGGCGCTCGAGCAGTTCGTGAGCGGCGGCGTCTCGTTGAGCGAGAAGCCCCTCAAGGAGGCGCTCGCCAACATCGAGAAGATGGAAGACGTCTTCTTCGGCGCGATCACGAAGGCGAGCCAGTCGGCCGGGCCGCTGCAAGGGCCCTGGCAGGGCGCGCTCGACGCGATGAAGATGAAGGGCAGCGCGACCGGCGCGCAGGCGACGCAGACCGTCGAGCAGCTGATGGGCCAGGCGCAGACGATGCTGCGCGACGGGCGCGCCTCCGGCATGCGCGCGGCCCAGGCGATGCTCGACAGCTACGCCGCCCTGGCGAGCGGCGTCCTCATCGGCATGTCGGAGGGTCTGCAGGCCGGGACGAAGCGAAGCGGCGGCTCGGCGGGCGGCGGCTCGAGCGCGGCCTCCCCCGCAGCAGCGACGGCGGCGACGAAGCGCGCGGCTCCGCGCGGCCGCCGGCGCTGATCAGGTCGCCGCACGCGTCGCCGCGATCGCGGCGACGATGTTCGCGACGCGCGCCGCCACGGCAGCATCGGGGCGGATCGGCAGTCCCCACTCGCGCTCGGTCTCGCCGCGGCCCTTGGTGGTCGCGTCGAAGCCGATCTTGCCGCCCAGGCCCGACACCGGCGACGCGAAGTCGAGCGAATCGATCGGCGTCCGGTCGACCAGCACGGTATCGCGCACCGGGTCCATCCGCGTCGTGATCGCCCAGATCACCTCGGGCCAGCGGCGGATGTCGACATCGTCGTCGGTGACGACGATGAACTTCGTGTACATGAACTGGCGCAGGAAGCTCCAGATGCCGAACATCACGCGCTTGGCGTGGCCGGGGTACTGCTTCTTGATGCTGACGATTGCCATCCGGTAGCTGCAGCCTTCGGGCGGCAGGTAGAAGTCGACGATCTCCGGAAACTGCTTCTGCAGGATCGGCACGAACACTTCGTTCAGCGCCACGCCGAGCACCGCCGGCTCGTCGGGCGGCTTGCCGGTGTAGGTCGAGTGGTAGATCGGATCGTTGCGGTGCGTCATCCGCCCGATCTCGAAGACCGGGAACCAGTCGGGCTCGTTGTAATAGCCGGTGTGGTC
>JBDSLQ010000223.1:0-10634 GCA_039916285.1 Caldimonas sp. | reverse complement strand
AACCCGATGAGCGAGACCGGTTTCGACGAGACCCCCGAGGTCACGTCGGGCCTGCTCGAGGAATTCTCGCGCGCCGGTTTCCTCAACATCGCCGGCGGCTGCTGCGGCACGACGCCGGAGCACATCGCCGAGATCGCCCGGCGGGTCGGCCGCTACCAGCCTCGCTGCGGACGGCGTGGCGCCCTGTTCGGGGAGCTCGAGGCGGCCTGATTCGCTGGCCGACCGGCGGGCGATCGCCGCGCTGATCGTCGGCGCGGCGCGTTGGCGCCGGCATCGTGATCACGATGCGGCCTCGCCGGTGCAAGCAGGGTTTACGCGCGGTCGATTTCGTACAATCGCGAGTCGCCCGAGGAGCGTTGCGACAGCCCGGACCCCCGGTTCGACAGGCTGCCAGGCTCGGGCACGGCGCCTCGTCCATTCGCGGCTCCGCCGGCAACCGCGCTCACCCGACCTCCAGGGCCGCGGTGAGTCTTGCGGCCCGCCTTCGATTGCGCGCGATGACTGCCGACTCCCTCCCTGTTGTTCCTCCGCTCAAGCTCTCCGGCCTCGAGCCAGTCCTTATCGGCTCCGGCGCGCTCTTCGTCAACATCGGCGAGCGGACCAACGTGACCGGATCGAAAGCGTTCGCGCGGCTGATCCTGAACGGCCAGTTCGAGGAGGCGCTGTCGGTCGCGCGACAGCAGGTCGAGAACGGCGCACAGGTCATCGACATCAACATGGACGAGGCCATGCTCGACAGCAAGGCCGCGATGGTGCGGTTCCTGAACCTGATCGCCGGCGAGCCCGAGATCGCGCGCGTGCCGATCATGATCGACAGCTCGAAGTGGGAGGTGATCGAGGCCGGCCTGAAGTGCATCCAGGGCAAGGGCATCGTCAACTCGATCTCGCTGAAGGAGGGCGAGGACGCGTTCCGGCACCACGCGAAGCTGGTTCGCCGCTATGGCGCCGCCGCGGTCGTGATGGCGTTCGACGAGAAGGGCCAGGCCGACACCTGCGAACGCAAGATCAGGATCTGCGAGCGCGCCTATCGCATCCTGGTCGACGAGATCGGCTTTCCGGCCGAGGACATCATCTTCGACCCGAACATCTTCGCGATCGCGACCGGCATCGAGGAGCACGACAACTACGCCGTCGACTTCATCGAGGCGACGCGCTGGATCAAGGCCAACCTGCCCGGCGCCAAGGTCTCGGGCGGCGTCTCGAACGTGAGCTTCTCGTTTCGCGGCAACGACCCGGTGCGAGAAGCCGTCCACACCGTGTTCCTCTACCACGCGATCAAGGCGGGGATGGACATGGGCATCGTCAACGCCGGCATGGTCGGCGTCTACGACGACCTGGAGCCCGAGCTGCGCGAGCGCGTCGAGGACGTCGTCCTGAACCGCCGGAAGGATGCGGGCGAGCGCCTGGTCGAGATCGCCGAGCGCGCCAAGGGCCGGTCGCGCGACGACTCGGCGCGCCTGGCGTGGCGCGGCACCCCCGAGCAGCCGAAGACGGTCGACGAGAAGCTCTCGCACGCGCTCGTCCACGGCATCACCGATTTCATCGTCGAGGACACCGAGGCGGCGTGGCAGCGGATCCAGGCCGCGGGCGGCCGGCCGCTGCACGTCATCGAGGGCCCGCTGATGGCGGGCATGAACATCGTCGGCGACCTGTTCGGCCAGGGCAAGATGTTCCTGCCTCAGGTGGTGAAGTCGGCGCGCGTCATGAAGCAGGCGGTCGCCCACCTGCTGCCCTACATCGAGGCCGAGAAAGCGGCCCTGATCGAGGGCGGCGGCGAGGCCAAGGCGAAGGGCAAGATCGTCATCGCGACGGTCAAGGGCGACGTCCACGACATCGGCAAGAACATCGTCACCGTCGTCCTCCAGTGCAACAACTTCGAGGTCGTCAACATGGGCGTGATGGTCGCCTGCCAGGACATCCTCGCCAAGGCGAAGGTCGAAGGCGCCGACCTCATCGGCCTGTCGGGGCTGATCACGCCGAGCCTGGAGGAGATGCAGCACGTCGCCTCGGAGATGCAGCGCGACGACTTCTTCCGCATCAGGAAGATCCCGCTCCTGATCGGCGGCGCGACGACGAGCCGCGTCCACACGGCGGTGAAGATCGCGCCGCACTACGACGGCCCGGTCGTCTACGTTCCCGATGCGAGCCGCTCGGTCGGCGTCTGCAGCGAGCTGCTCTCGGACGACCGCGCCGCCGCCTACGTCGCCGAGCTCGAGGCCGACTACGAGAAGGTGCGCGCGCACCACGCCAGCAAGAAGCAGACGCCGCTCGTCTCGCTCGCCGAGGCGCGCGCCAACAAGACGCCGATCGACTGGGCCGCCTACGCGCCGCCGGCGCCGAAGTTCACCGGCCGGCGCGTGCTCAAGAACCAGGACCTCGCCGGGATCGCCGAGGTCATCGACTGGGGCCCGTTCTTCCAGACCTGGGAGCTCGCCGGGCCGTATCCGGCGATCCTCACCGACGAGATCGTCGGCGAGTCGGCGCGGCGGCTCCTCTCCGACGGCAAGCGCATGCTGCGCCGCGTGATCGACGGGCGCTGGCTGCGCGCCAACGGCGTCGTCGGCCTCTATCCGGCGGCAACGGTCGGCGACGACGACATCGAGATCTACCGCGACGAGTCGCGGACCGACGTGCTTTTCACTTGGCGCGGCCTGCGCGTGCAGAGCGTGCGTCCGGTCGTCGACGGCGTGAAGGGCCCGAACCGCTGCCTCGCCGACTTCATTGCGCCGAAGGGCTCGGGCAAGGTCGACCACATCGGCCTGTTCGCGGTGACCGCGGGCCTCGGCGTCGACAAGAAGGAGCAGCAGTTCGCCGCCGACCTCGACGACTACAGCGCGATCATGTTGAAGGCGCTCGCCGATCGCCTCGCCGAGGCATTCGCAGAAAAGCTGCACCAGCGCGTCCGCACCGACTTGTGGGGCTACGCGCCCGATGAGGCGCTCGATGTCGCGGGCCTCGTCGCCGAGCGCTATCGCGGCATTCGTCCGGCGCCGGGCTACCCGGCGTGCCCCGACCACACGGTCAAGCGCGATCTCTTCCGTGCCCTCGGCGCCAACGAAATCGGCATGACGCTGACCGAGAGCATGGCGATGCTGCCGGCGGCGAGCGTCGCCGGCTTCTACTTCGCGCATCCCGAGGCCAGGTACTTCAACGTCGGCCGGATCGGCCCGGACCAGCTGCGGAGCTGGGCCGAACGCAACGCGAGCAGCATCGACGCTGCCGAGCGCGCCCTGGCGCCCTTGCTGTAGCTGTAGCCGCGCCGGGGCGACGCTGGGGCGGCGGCGCCAAGGCGGGCGTCGTCAGCCCGCGCCGAGCGCGCGCCGGTACTGGATCGCCTCGCCGAGATGCACGGTCGTGATCGCGGCGCTGCCCTGCAGATCGGCGACGGTGCGGGCGACGCGGAGCACGCGGTGAAAGCTGCGTGCCGACCAGCCGAGGCGCGTCGCCACGCGCTGCAGAAAAGATGACGCATCGTCATCGAGACGGCAATGGCGATCGAGCGCTTCGCCGGCGAGCTCGCCGTTCGCGCCGCCCTGGCGATCGACGGCGCGTTGGCGCGCCGTGCGGACGCGGCCGGCGACGACCTCGCTCGCTTCGCCGTCGGCGGCCGCTGCCAGTTGCGCCGCCGAGACCGTCGGCACCTCGATCTGGATGTCGATGCGGTCGAGCAAGGGCCCGCTGATCCTGCCCTGGTAGCGCAGCACGGCGTCCGGCGTGCAGCGGCACGCCGTGATGGCGTGGCCGAGGTGGCCGCACGGACACGGGTTCATCGCCGCGACGAGCTGGAAGGCGGCGGGGAAGTCGGCCTGGCGCGCCGCCCGCGAGACGACGATGCGGCCGGTCTCGAGCGGCTCGCGCAACGCTTCGAGGGCAGCGCGCGGGAACTCGGCCAGCTCGTCGAGGAAGAGGATGCCGCGGTGCGCGAGCGACGCTTCGCCCGGCCGCGGCGGCGAGCCGCCGCCGACCAGCGCCGCCGCCGACGCGGTGTGGTGCGGCGCGCGCAGCACGCGCTCGCCCCAGCGCGAGGCGATGAAGGCGCCGGCCACGCTCAGGATCGCCGCCGACTCGAGCGCCTCCTCGCGCGAGAGCGGCGGCAGCAGCCCGGCCAGGCGGCGCGCCAGCATCGACTTGCCGGTGCCGGGCGGGCCGACCATCAACACGCTCAGCTGGCCGGCGGCGGCGACCTCGAGGGCGCGCTTGGCCGCACTCTGGCCGCGCACGTCGACGAGGTCGTGCAGCGCGGGCGCCAAGCGGCGCGGCAGGGGCCGCGGCTCGTGCAGCCCGCTCGCGTCGGCGCCTTCGCCCGGCAGCAGCGCGCGCACGACATCGAGCAGGTGATCGGCGCCGCGCACCGCGAGGCCACCGACGAGGGCCGACTCGTCGGCGCTCGCCTGCGGCAGAACGAGCGTGCGCGGCGTCGCCGCCGGCGCGCGCTGCAAGGCAAGCGCCATCGCCAGCGCGCCGTGCACCGGGCGCAGCTGGCCGCCGAGCGAGAGCTCGCCGGCGAACTCGAACGCCTCGAGACGGGCCGCGTCGATCTGGCCGGCGGCGGCGAGGATGCCGAGCGCGATCGGCAGGTCGAAGCGCCCCGACTCCTTCGGCAGGTCGGCCGGCGCCAGGCTCACCGTGACGCGCTTGTTGTGCGGAAATTCGAGTCCGCTGGTCTGCAGCGCGGCGCGAACGCGCTCGCGCGACTCCTTGACCTCGGTGTCGGCCAGGCCGACCAGCGTGAAGCTCGGCAAGCCGTTGGCAAGGTGGACCTCGACCGTCACAGCCGGCGCATCGAGACCCCGCAGGGCGCGACTGCGGACGAGGGCGAAGCTCATGCCGGACGATTCTCCCGGCCGCCTGTCCCGGCCGCTTCGCCCAAAAGCGGGCACCCGCACGGCACCCGAGCCTTCGCTTGGTGCAGCGGATCAGGCGCTCGGGCCGCGCACGCTCCGTGATGGGGCGGACGTGCAAATGACGCCGTGGCACGCAACGTGCGAAACAGGGTGCGATCTCAACAATAGTCCGGGAAATTCCATGACGAAGCGCTCGCTGATCCTGTTGCCCCTTCTGACCGCCGCCGCGCTGACCGCCCAGGCCCAGACCGCCGCCGCGCCCGTGGCCAACTCCGACTGGACGTTCACCGGCAACGCGGGCGTGTTCAGCGACTACCGCTTTCGCGGCATCTCGCAGACCAACAAGAAGCCGTCGTTCCAGGGTGGCTTCGACATCGGCCACGCGTCGGGCCTCTACGCCGGCAACTGGAACTCGAACGTCGACAGCTCGTTCTTCAATGGCGCCAACCTCGAGATGGATTTCTACGGCGGCTACAAGCTGCCGGTCGGCCCGCTTGCGCTCGACTTCGGCGTTCTTTATTACTACTACCCGGGCAGCGGCGCGGGCGGCACCTTCAAGATCGACAACACCGAGCTCTACGTAGGCGCCGGCTACGGCCCGGTCAGCATCAAGTATTCGCACTCGATCAGCGACTTCTTCGGCGTCAACGACTCCAAGAACTCCTGGTATCTCGAGGGCAACGGCAGCTACGAAGTCGCCCCCGGGCTGTCCATCGTCGGCCACATCGGCTTCCAGAGGCTCAAGAAGAACGCCCGCATCATCGAGATGGGCTCGACGACCCTGACCGACAGCGTCACCGACTGGCGGGTCGGCGTCACCTACGACCTGAGCGGCTTCATCCTGGGCGCGGCCTACGTCGGCACCAATCGCGATCTGACCGGCGGCACCGCTTCGCTCACCAACCGCAACATCAGCAACGGCACCGTCGTGGTGTCGGTGTCGAAGTCGTTCTGATCACAACGCCTGGGAGGGAGCAGCAATGAAGATGGTGACCGCGATCGTCAAGCCGTTCAAGCTCGACGAAGTGCGTGAGGCCCTGAGCGCGATCGGCGTGCAGGGCGTCACGGTGACGGAAGTGAAGGGCTTCGGCCGCCAGAAGGGCCATACGGAGCTCTACCGTGGTGCCGAGTACGTCGTCGACTTCCTGCCCAAGGTGAAGATCGAGGCTGCCGTCGATGACGCCATCGTCGACCGCATCATCGAGGCGATCGAGGCCGCTGCGCGCACCGGCAAGATCGGCGACGGCAAGATCTTCGTCTCGACCCTGGAGCAGGTCGTCCGCATCCGGACCGGCGAAACCGGCAACGACGCGATCTGACAGCAACGACACCATGAACAAACTCCTTCTCGCCTTTCTCTTCGGCGTGCTCGTGTTCCTCACGGGCGGCACTTCTTTCGCGCAGAACGCGGCTTCCGATGCGGCATCGGCGGCGGCCGTGGCACCGGCCTCGGCACCGGCCGCAGTGGCCACGGCACCTGTCGCCGCGGACGCGGCGTCGGGGGCGGCTTCGGCGGCAGCGGCCCCGGTCCCCAACAAGGGCGACGTCGCGTGGATGCTCGTCTGCACCGCGCTCGTCATCATGATGTCTATCCCGGCCCTGGCCTTGTTCTACGGCGGCCTGGTGCGCAGCAAGAACATGCTGTCGGTGCTGATGCAGGTGTTCGTCACCTTCTCGATGATCGTCGTGCTGTGGTGCCTGTACGGCTACAGCCTGGCCTTCACGGAAGGCAACGCGTTCTTCGGCAGCTTCGACCGCGTCTTCATGAAGGGCATGTACGACCCGCTCGCCGGGACGATGGCCATGGCGGCCACGTTCAGCAAGGGCGTCGCGATCCCGGAGTTGCTGTTCATGGCCTTCCAGGCGACGTTCGCGGCGATCACCTGCTGCCTCATCGTCGGCGCCTTCGCCGAGCGCATGAAGTTCGCGGCGGTGCTCGCCTTCATGGTGCTGTGGTTCACCTTCGCCTACGTCCCGATCGCGCACATGGTCTGGTTCTGGCCCGGCCCGGATGCGTACACGAGCAAGGCGATCGTCGACGCGACCAACGCCAAGGCCGGCTGGATCTGGCAGATGGGCACGCTCGATTTCGCCGGCGGCACCGTGGTGCACATCAACGCCGCGGTGGCCGGCCTGGTCGGCGCCTACATGGTCGGCAAGCGGATCGGCTACGGCCGCGAAGCGTTCACGCCGCATTCGCTGACGCTGACGATGGTCGGCGCGGCGCTGCTGTGGGTCGGCTGGTTCGGCTTCAACGCCGGTTCGGCGCTCGAAGCCGGCAACAGCGCCGTCCTCGCCTTCGTCAACACTTTCTCGGCGACGGCCGCGGCGGTGCTGGCGTGGTCCCTCGGCGAGGCGATGATCAACAAGGGCAAGGCGTCGATGCTCGGCGCCGCATCGGGCGCGGTCGCCGGCCTGGTGGCGATCACCCCGGCCTGCGGCAACGTCGGCCTGCTCGGCGCGCTGGTGATCGGCTTCGTCGCCGGCTTCGCCTGCCTCTGGGGCGTCAACGGCCTCAAGAAGATGCTCGGTGCCGACGACTCGCTCGACGTCTTCGGTGTCCACGGCGTGGGCGGCATCGTCGGCGCGCTGCTGACCGGCGTCTTCAACTCGCCGTCGCTGGGCGGCCCGAGCTTCCCCGACAACTGGTTCACCGGCGAGCTCGTCAAGCCCGAGAACTACTCGATCGCCACCCAGGTCTGGGCGCAGGCGAAGGCCGTCCTGACGACGATCGTCTGGTCGGGTGTCGTCTCGCTGGTCGCCTACAAGCTGGTCGACATGACGATCGGCCTGCGCGTCAGCGAGGAAGAAGAGCGCGAAGGCCTGGACATCGCCGAGCACGGCGAGACGGCGTACCACAACTGAGATACGGGCCGCAATGCGGCCCGTATCCGGTCCTGAGCTTCGCTCAGGATGGCAGCCGGGGCCGGCGCCGCCTTGCGGCGACCGGCGGGCTCCCCATATGCCTAGAATCCCGGCTCCGCCCGCCGCCCTGTCGCCGGCAGCGGGCATTTCCCATGGTTCCCCACCTCATCACCGCGCTGACCGGCCCGATCAACGAGCTCGAGCAGCGCATGCTCGAGTCGCTGCCGGCGATCGAGCGCTGGTTCCGGCTCGAATGGATGGAGCACACGCCGCCGTTCTATACGTCGGTCGATCTTCGCAATGCCGGTTTCAAGCTGGCGCCCGTCGACACCAACCTGTTCCCGGGCGGGTTCAACAACCTGACCACCGAAATGTTGCCGCTGGCGGTGCAGGCGGCGATGGCGGCGATCGAGAAGATCTGCCCGGAAGCCAAGAACCTGCTGCTGATCCCGGAGAAGCACACCCGCAATTCGTTCTACCTGATGAACGTCGCGCGGCTGATGGAGATATTCCACCAGGCCGGGTTGAATGTTCGACTCGGCACGCTCGACGATTCGATCACCGCGCCGACCGAGGTGCCGTTGCCTGATGGCAGCGCGCTGACCGTCGAGCCGCTGCTGCGCACCCGCAATCGACTGGGCCTGAAGGATTTCGACCCATGCACGATCCTTCTCAACAACGATCTCTCGGCCGGCCTGCCGAAGATCCTCGAGAACCTGCACGAGCAGTACCTCCTGCCGCCGCTGCACGCCGGCTGGGCGGTGCGCAGGAAGACCAACCATTTCGCGGCCTACGAGGAGGTCGCCAAGAAGTTCGCCAAGCTGCTCGGCATGGACCCGTGGCTCATCAACCCGATGTTCGCGCGCTGCGGCGAGGTGAGCTTCAACGAGAAGGACGGCGCCGGCGTCGATTGCCTGACCAGCAACGCCGAGACGCTGCTCGGCAAGATCCGCCGCAAGTACAAGGAATACGGCATCCAGGAGAAGCCGTTCATCATCGTCAAGGCCGACGCCGGCACCTACGGCATGGGCATCATGACCGTGCGCGACCCGAAGGAGCTCGCCGACCTGAACCGGTGCGCTCGCAACAAGATGAGCGTCATCAAGGACGGTCAGGAGGTGAGCGAGGTCATCCTCCAGGAAGGCGTGCCGACCTATGAGCGCGTCAACGACTCGGTCGCCGAGCCTGTCGTCTACATGATCGATCGCTACGTGGTCGGCGGGTTCTACCGCGTCAACCCCGAGCGCGGCAACGACGAGAACCTCAATTCGCCCGGCGCGAGCTTCGTGCCGCTGGCGTTCGCCGGGTCGAACCAGCTGCCCAAGCCGGGCAGCAAGCCAGGCGCGAGTGCGCCGAACCGGTTCTACATGTACGGCGTGATCGCCCGCCTGGCCATGGTCGCGGCCAGCTACGAGCTCGAGGCGACCGACCCCGACGCCGAGATCTACGAGTAGCCGCTCTCGCGCCTGCCTCTGCTGTTGCCGACCAGCGGGGGGGCACAATGACAACCCGTTCTTGCACCGATCCGGCCGGTTCGGTTCTCTCTTGAAACCCACCCGCACCGCCTCCAGCACCGCTGCGCTGACCCTCGGCGCGCTCGGGATCGTCTACGGCGACATCGGCACCAGTCCGCTCTATGCGCTCAAGGAAGTCTTCGCCAACGGCCATGTGCCGCTGACCCCGGACAATATCTACGGGGTCCTCTCGCTCGTGTTCTGGACGATCACGGTGATCGTCTCGATCAAGTACGTGGTCCTCATCCTGCGCGCCGACAACAACGGCGAGGGCGGCCTCATCGCCATGCTGGCCCTGGCGTCGCAGGCCGTGAAGGACAAGCCGGCGTTGCGGCGCAGGCTCCTGATGCTCGGCATCTTCGGGACCGCGATCTTCTTCGGCGACGGCATCATCACGCCGGCGATCTCGGTGCTGTCGGCGGTCGAGGGTCTCGAAGTGGCCGCCCCCGGCCTACACGCGTATGTCGTGCCGATCACGCTGGTCGTCCTGACGGCGCTCTTCATGTTGCAGCGCCGCGGCACGGAACGCGTCGGCAAGCTGTTCGGCCCGGTGACCGCACTGTGGTTCGTGGTGCTGGCCGTGCTCGGTCTGGTCCATATCGTCCGCAATCCGGCCGTCCTCGCCGCGCTCAGCCCTCATTACGCGATCGGCTTTCTGATCGGGCACCCGGGCATCGCCTTCATCGCGCTGGCATCGGTCGTCCTGTGCGTCACGGGCGCGGAGGCGCTCTACGCAGACATGGGCCACTTCGGCAAGCGGCCGATCCGCATGGCCTGGTTCAGCGTCGTGATGCCCGCGCTGGTACTGAACTACTTCGGACAGGGCGCGATGCTTCTTGCCGATCCGGGCAAGGTGGGCAATCCGTTCTACGGCATGGCCCCGACTTGGGCCCTCTATCCGCTGATCGCCCTGGCAACGGCGGCGACGGTGATTGCCTCCCAGGCACTCATCACCGCGGCGTTCTCGGTCACCAAGCAGGCGATCCAGCTCGGCTACCTGCCGCGCATGCGCATCGAGCACACCTCGGAGCAGGAGACCGGGCAGATCTATGTGCCGGCCGTCAACTGGGCGCTCTACGCCGGCATCGTGATCGCGGTCGTCCTGTTCGGATCGAGCACCCGCCTCGCCGCGGCGTACGGCATCACGGTGACGATCGACATGCTGATCACGACGATCATGACCTTCTTCGTCATCCGCTACGGCTGGAAGTACCCGTGGCCCCTGGTGATCGCCGCGACGGGATTCTTCTTCGTCGTCGATTTCGTCTTTCTTGCCGCCAACATCGTCAAGGTTCTCGACGGCGGCTGGTTTCCCTTGCTCATCGGCGCGTTCATGTTCACGCTGATGATGACGTGGAAGCAGGGCCGCCGGCTGATGTCGGAGCGACTGCGCGCCGACACCATCGACCTG
>JBDSLQ010000222.1:0-12702 GCA_039916285.1 Caldimonas sp. | reverse complement strand
GCGGCCCGAACGGCGATCTCTACATCGAGATCCGGATGAAACCGCACGACATCTTCGAGCGCGACGGCGACGACCTCCATTGCACGGTGCCGGTCGGCATGACGAGCGCGGCGCTCGGCGGCGCGATAGAGGTGCCGACGCTCGGCGGCAAGGCCGAGATCGATCTGCCCGAAGGCACCCAGCACGGCAAGACGTTCCGGCTTCGCGGCAAGGGAATCAAGGGCGTGCGTTCGAGCTATCCGGGCGACCTCTACTGCCACGTCAGCATCGAGACGCCGATCAAGCTGACCGAGCACCAGAGAAAGCTCCTGAAGGAGCTCGACGACAGCTTCAGCAAGGCCGGCGATCGGCACTCGCCCACCGCCAAGAGCTGGAGCGATCGCGTCAAGGACTTGTTCAAGGCCTGACGAAGACTCTGGTCGGACGGCCCGGCGAGAATCCCGCCATGTCCGCAGGCGCCGATTCGGTCAAGTCCATCCTGTTCGCGCTCGGCGCGAACTTCCTGATCGCCCTCGCCAAGACGGGTGGCGCGATCTTCACCGGGTCGTCGTCGATGCTCGCGGAGGCGATCCATTCGTACGCCGACTGCGCCAATCAGGGGTTGCTGCTCTGGGGTCTGCGCGAGGGGCGGCGCCGGCCCAGCCCGGATCACCCTCTCGGCTACGGCAAGGCGATCTATTTCTGGAGCTTTATCGTCGCGCTGATGCTGTTCAGCATGGGCGGCCTGTTCTCGATCTACGAGGGCGTGCACAAGCTCGAGGCCACGCAGCCGATCGAGAACGCGTGGGTGGCAGTCGGAATCCTCGCGTTCGGCATCGCCGCTGAATGCGTCTCGCTCTGGGGATGCGTGCGCGAAGTCAACAAGGATCGCGGCCGGCAAACCCTGTGGCGCTGGTTTCGCACCTCGCGCCAGAGCGAGCTGCTCGTCGTCTTTGCCGAGGACATCGCCGCGCTGGGGGGCCTGACGGTCGCGCTCGGCTTCATCGCCCTGGCGATGGTCACCGGCAATCCGGTCTGGGATGCGGCCGGCTCGATCTGCATCGGCGTGCTGCTCGTCCTCGTCGCGGTGCTCGTTGGCGTCGAGGTCAAGGCGCTCCTGATCGGCCAGAGCGTCGAGGCTCGCGTCCTGCAGCGCATGCGCGAGCATCTCGCCGGGCACGACGAGGTCGAGACCGTCTACAACCTGCTCACGCAGCAGCTGGGGCGCGACGTGATGGTCGCCGTCAAGGCGAAGATGCGGCCGGCGCCTTCGGCGCACGCGCTCGTCGCGGCGATCAACCGCGTCGAGCAGAGCTTTCGCGCCGCCTTTCCGCAAGTGCAGTGGCTCTTCTTCGAGCCCGACGTCGCGGATTGAGCCGCGGCGGCGCCCGCTTCAGCCGAACAGGTCGCCCTGCCCGACCCGGCTTGACGGCAGCGGCTTCCTGAACTGCCCGAGGTCGAGCTCGCGGCGCTCGCCGTCGAGGCCGAAGCGCCGCTTGGCCTTGGCGAGCCGTTGCGCGATCAGCTCCGCCCACACGCCTTCGCCGCGCATCCGGGTGTCGAACGCTGAGTCGTAGTCCTTGCCGCCGCGCATGTCCCGGATGCGCGCCATGACGCGCGCGGCGCGATCGGGAAAGTGCTGGTCCAGCCAGCGCTGGAAGAGCGGGTTCACCTCCCAGGGCAGGCGCACGACGATGCCGAACGCCGAGGTCGCGCCCGCCGCCGCGGCCGCCTCGAGGATGCGCTCGATCTCGGGCTCGTTGATGAACGGGATGATGGGCGAGACGCTGACTCCCACCGGAACGCCGGCGCGCGCCAACGCCTCGATGGTGCGGACGCGCCGGTGCGGCGCGGCGGCGCGCGGCTCCAGGATGCGCGCCAGCGCCGGGTCGAGCGATGTCACCGAGACGTAGACGGCGGCCAGGCCGCGCGCGCCCATCGGTGCGACCAGGTCGAGGTCGCGCTCGATGCCGGATGACTTGGTGACGAGCGAGAAAGGGTGTGCGCATTCGGCCATCACCTCGAGCACCGACCGGGTGATGCGGAGCCTGCGCTCGACCGGCTGGTAGGCATCGGTCGCCGAGCCGATGTTGATCGGCGAGGGACGGTACGCGCGCGCGGCGAAGGCTTCGCGCAAACGCGCCGCGGCATTGACCTTGGCGATGATCCGGGTCTCGAAGTCGAGCCCGGGCGACAGGCCCAGGTAGCTGTGGGTAGGCCGAGCGAAGCAGTAGATGCAGCCGTGCTCGCAGCCGCGGTAGGGGTTGATCGACAGGTCGAAACCGAGATCCGGCGAGTCGTTCCTGGCGAGGATCGACTTGACGTGCTCGTCGATCACCGTGGTCTCGGGGCCGAGGTGCTCTTCGCTCGCCTGCTGGTCGAGGGTGCCCCAGCCGTCGTCGTAGCTCTCGCCGGTCTGGCGCGAATAGCGGTGCTCGATCGCCCAGACCGTGCCGCGCCCCTTCATGGGCAAGCGCGCGGGGTCCTCGGCGCGCGGCGCTTCGTCGCGGGAGATCGGGCGCTGCCCGTCGATTGGTTTCGGCATACTGTTAATATATACAGTATCGAGCCACCGACGCGGCCGACTCGCCCTGGCGCGGCCATTGCTTGACAATCGTTCTTCGTCCCCTGGAGGTCGACTCATGAAACACGTCTTCAGCGTCGCCGGCCTGGGCATGGCGGCTGCGTTCGCCGTCGTGTTCTTCACCGGGAGGCTCGATTCGAAGAACCTCACGGCCGTCGCCCCGCGCGTCGGCATGCAATTCGCTGAGCTCGACGCACTCGTCCCGCGCATCGCGGCGCAGACCGGTGCAACGCCGGGCACCTCGCGTCGCGTCGTCTACCTGCTCGCGTGCAGCGGCATTCCGACGCGGGCGACCATGACCGAAAAGGCGATCGAAGCTGCTGACATCACCGAGAAACGGCGCATGACGGCGCGTCAGGCAGCCATGGTCGTGCTGGCGCAGTCCGCCGCCCCGGCCGACGGGTCACCGAGCCCGCTGAAGGATTGTTGAGGCCGCGCATCGCTTCGATGCTGTAGCCGGGGCCGTAAGCCGTTTCGCATCTTTCGAGCCTTGGTGCAACGCGCCGCACCCGTCGCTCAGGACACCGAGTCGGGATTGATCACCATCGTGCGGTTGTCCTCGTCCGCTGCCGCGCGCGCCAGGCCGGCAAGCCGCAGGGTCAGGGTGTTGGCGACGCCGATCCGCGTGCCGCTGCGCACCGGAACGTCGACACCCTTTGCGACCGGCTGCCCGTCGATCGTCGTCACGCCGTCGGACAGCGTGCGCAGCCTGAGGCCGTCGGGCGCGCGCCGCAGCTCGAAGTGCCAGCGGCTGATCTGGCGCGAGCGGGCCGGGTCGGGATGGAACAGCACGATGTCGTTGGCGCGGGCGCCCTCGGGCTCGTGCAGGCGGCCGAAGCTCACGATATCTTGCAGCGGCAGCGCGATGTGCTCCTCGGTCTCCTCGATCAGCACCCGGCGCGGGAACGCGGCAGGGTCGCGCCAGTCGAGCTCGAGAAGATCGACCGGCTGGGCCACGCCCTTCAGCTCGCGCGTGCCGATCGGGTGGCAGTGCAGGCGAAGCGCCGGGCCGAACTCGAGGAAGACCTGGCGCGTCAGGTAGACGCCGCCGGGCTCGGCCGAGCGCGCCACGCGAGCGGCGACGTGAACCGAGTCGCCGGTCACCAGCGAACCGTCGGTCAGGACCGATCCCCAGTGCAGGCCGATGCGGACGGCCAGCTGATGCTCGCGCGCCCGGGCTGCGTTCTCGCGCGCCATCGCCTGCTGGAACGCGACGATGCCGCGGACGCCGGCATCGACGTCGGGAAAGACGCAGAACACGCCGTCGCCGACGGCGTCGACGATGCGGCCCTGGGCTTCGGTCGCGGCCTGCCCGAGGAGATCGAAGTGCAGCTGGTGCAACTGCCGGCCGACCGCGTCGCCGAAACGCGAGAAGTATGGCGTCGACCCGACGATGTCCGAGAACGCCATCAGCAGCGAACGCTCGAAGCGGCGCCGAAGCTCGTTCTGCAGCTGGTTCTGCAAACGAACGATCTCGGTCATGCCTAGCGTCCCGAGGGTGCCGAGATCGACCATCGCGACGCGGCGGAACGCTTCGGTTGCGCCGAGATCAGGCGGCAGGCATGTGGTAGCCCGGCGTCGAGCGCGACAAGGCTTCTTCTTCGGGCGTCATCTCGGTCGCCACGCCCTCGAACAGCGGCGTCGACAGGTACCGTTCGCCGGTATCGGGCAGCATGCAGCAGACGACAGAGCCTTCCGCTGCGCGCTCGGCCACCTGGATGGCGACAGCGAGCGAAGCGCCGCCGGAAATGCCGGTGAAGATGCCCTCCTCGGCAGCGAGCCGCCGCGACCAAGCGATCGCGTCGGGTCCGCTGACCGCGATCAGCTCGTCGTAGTAGCGCTTGTCGACCGCCTCCTGAAGGACGTAGGGGATGAAGTCCGGCGTCCAGCCCTGGATCGGGTGCGGCGTGAAAGCGGAATGGCTGCCGGCGGGCGAGTGGTCGGCGGCGCGCTCCTGCACGACGCCGCTGCCGAGCAACGGGGCGATCGAGGGCTCGCTGAGGACGATCTTGGTATTCGGCCGCTCCTTGCGCAGGACGCGCGCGACACCGGTGATCGTTCCGCCGGTGCCGTAGCCCGTGACCCAGTAGTCGAGGCGCTCGCCGTCGAAATCTGCGAGCAGCTCGCGCGCGGTGGTGTTCTCGTGGATCGTCGCATTGGCCGAGTTTTCGAACTGGCGCGCGTAGAACCAGCCGTTGGCGTCGGCGAGCTCCTTGGCCTTGCGGTACATCCCCAGGCCCTTCGCCGCGCGGGGCGTGAGGATCACCTTGGCGCCGAGGAATCGCATCATGCGGCGTCGCTCGACCGAGAACGAGTCCGCCATCGTCACCACCAGCGCATAGCCCTTGGCGGCGCAGACCATCGCCAGCCCAATGCCGGTGTTGCCGCTCGTCGCTTCCACAACCGTCTGCCCCGGCTTCAGCTCGCCGCGCCGCTCGGCTTCTTCGATGATGCTGATCGCGAGGCGATCCTTGACCGAAGCGGCCGGGTTGAAGAACTCGGCCTTCACGTACAGGCGAACATGCTTCGGCGCAATGCGGTTGACGCGAATGCAGGGGGTATTGCCGATGGTGTCGACGACGCTGTCATAGAGACGGCCGCGACCTTCGGTTGTTCGGGAGGCGTTCGATGTCATGAGTGGTTCCTGTGCGTGCCAGGGTCGCCAGTCTCGCGGTGCACGGCACGACGCCCTCGCTCAAACTTGCTTGGCGGAGCCGGAGGGATTCGAACCCTCGATGCAGGTTTTGCCCACATACTCCCTTAGCAGGGGAGCACCTTCGGCCACTCGGTCACAGCTCCGTGGTCGCGATTCTAGCGGGCGGCACTCCGGCAGACGACTGTGGCGGCGCCGGCGCCTGCTCGAGATCGAAGGCCCTGTGCAGGGCGCGAACGGCCAGCTCCATGTACTTCTCGTCGATCACGACGCTGGTCTTGATCTCGCTCGTCGTGATCATCTGGATGTTGATGCCCTCCTCGCTCAGCGCGCGGAACATCTTGCTCGCGACGCCGACGTGCGAGCGCATGCCGATGCCGACGATCGAGACCTTGCAGATGCGGTCGTCGCCGAGCAAGCCGGCGGCGCCGGTATGGGGGATGACGGCGCTCTTCATCAGTGCCATCGTGCGAGCGTAGTCGTTGCGGTGGACCGTGAACGAGAAGTCGGTCCGGCCGTCGTGCGAGACGTTCTGGATGATGACGTCGACGTCGATATTCGCCTCGGCGACCGGGCCGAGGATCATGTGGGCAATCCCCGGCTTGTCGGTGACGCCCATCAGGCTGATCTTGGCCTCGTCGCGGTTGAAGGCGATGCCGGACACGACGGCTTGTTCCATCTTGACGTCCTCCTCGAAAGTGATCAGGGTTCCGGAGCGCGCCTCCTCGGCGATGTCGATGTCCCACGGCGTGAAGCTCGACAGCACGCGCAAGGGCACGCGGTACTTGCCGGCGAACTCGACCGAACGGATCTGCAACACCTTCGAGCCGAGGCTCGCCATCTCCAGCATTTCCTCGAAGCTGATCGTGGTGAGGCGGCGCGCCTCGGCGACGATGCGCGGGTCGGTCGTGTAGACGCCGTCGACGTCGGTGTAGATCAGGCATTCGTTGGCGCGCAGCGCCGCCGCGATGGCCACCGCCGACGTGTCCGAGCCGCCGCGCCCGAGCGTCGTGATGTGGCCGTGCGGGTCGACGCCCTGGAATCCCGTGATGACGACGACCTTGCCGGTGGCGAGGTCGGCGCGCATGCGCGCATCGTCGATCTTCTCGATGCGCGCCTTCGTGTATGCCATGTCGGTGGCGATCGGCACCTGCCAGCCTGCGTAGCTCACCGCCGCGATGCCTTCGGACTGCAGCGCGAGCGAGAGCAGCCCGACCGACACCTGCTCGCCGGTGGCCGCGATCATGTCGAGCTCGCGCAGGACAGGGCCGGTCGTGATCTCCGGCGAGAGCTGGCGTGCGAGCGCCAGCAGGCGGTTGGTCTCGCCACTCATCGCCGACGGAACGACGACGAGCTGGTGTCCGGCCCTCGACCATTTCGCAACCCGCCGCGCAACGCTCTGGATTCGCTCGGGCGAGCCCATCGACGTGCCGCCATACTTGTGAACGATCAATGCCATGCAGGTGGAGGCACGCGCCGATGCGGCCGCAAGAAGCCCGGCGGGAGGCGCCGGGAGAGCGCAATTCTAGCCAGCGGCCCTCGTGGGCCAGAGCCGCACGCGTCGCTTCAGTCCAGCAGCCAGGTGAGCATGACCTGCGCTTCGCCGGCGGCGGCGCGAGCACGGGCGTCGACGCCGAGGCCCGGGATGAAGACGGGCACGCCGTCGCGGCACACGATCGGCCCGTCGCGAAGCGCCGGCGCGACACCGTTGGCCTGGAACTGCAGCTTCAGGCCGCGCGCCGGGCGCCTCGCGCCGGACTGGAACCGGTCGCCGGCCGAGCGCGGACGCAGCTCCAGCTGCCGCGCCGCCGCGACGGCGATGCCGCCTTCGTCGACGCGGGCGACGAGGAATGCGCCCCGCCAGGCCGCGAACTCGTGCCGGCCGGCGCGGCTCAGGTCGACGGTCATCGACGCGGGCACGGCCCGCCAGGGCGCCGTCGTGGCGCTCCATCGCAGCCGGCCGCGATAGCTGCGCAGCTCGCCGCTCGCGGTCGGCCAGCGGCGCTCGGCCCCGGCCGTGAGCGCCTCGCGCATCAGCCGCTCGACCAGGCTGGCTGGCGGCGGCCCGGCATGCCCGGCGCGTAGCCAGCGCAACAAGGCCTGGCGCCGACGAGCTTCGGAAAGGCGGCGCCAGGCGTCGATATCGAGCCCGGTCTCGTCGGCGATCGCGGCAAGGTCGAGCGCGGCGATCTCGTCGACCACCGCAGCCCCCTGCTGGATGCGCTGCGCAGCGGCCGCGAGCGAGCTCTCGGCGTCGGCAAAGGCATCGGCGAGCGCCGGCCACACCCGCAGGCGCAGGCGATTGCGCGCGAAGCGATCGTCGTCGTTGCTGTCGTCGTCGATCCAGCGCAGGCGATGCCGCCGCAGGTAATCCTCGATCGCCCCGCGGGGTTGTTCCAGCCACGGACGCGCCCAGGTGACGTCTTCGCGGCGAACGACCTTCGGCATCGCCGACAGCGCCCGCACGCCGCCGCCGCGCAGCGCCTGCAGCAGGAAGGTCTCGGCCTGGTCGCGCCGGTGATGACCGAGGAGGACGAGATCGACGCCGTTCTCGATCGCCATCTCCCGCAAGGCACGGTAGCGAGCGAGGCGGGCCCACGCCTCGACGCTGTCGCCCTTCGGCGGGCGCGTCGCGAGCCGGCACGCCACGAGATCGAGCGGCAGGCCGCGTCGCGCCCAGCGCCCGCAAAGCGCCGACGCGTGCGCAAGCCACGCATCGGCGTGAGGGTTCAGCCCATGGTGCACGTGCAACGCCAACACCGACACGCCGAGACGCATCGCCTCGGCGACGGTCGCGTGGAGCAGCGCGGTCGAATCGCGGCCGCCGCTGAACGCGACCGCGACGACGCGCCGGCGCCCGCCGCCGTCAGCGCGCGGTGGTGTCGCTGAACCGCCCGTAGGACTGCAGCCGGTCGTAGCGGCGCTGCACCAGCTCCTTGACCGCCAGGTCGCTGACCTGGCGGAAGGCGTCGTTGAGCGCGCGCTTGAGGAACGCGGCCATCTGCTTGGCGTCGCGGTGCGCGCCGCCGACCGGCTCGTTGACGATCTTGTCGACCAGGCCGAGCGCCTTCAGGCGATGCGCCGTGATGCCGAGCTGCTCGGCCGCCTCGGGCGCGCGCTCGGCTGTCTTCCACAGGATGGAGGCACAGCCCTCCGGCGAGATCACCGAGTAGATCGAGTACTGCAGCATCAGCAGCTGGTCGCCGACGCTGATCGCCAGCGCCCCGCCCGAGCCGCCCTCGCCGATGATGGTGACGATGATCGGCACCTCGAGCTGTGCCATCTCGAAGATGTTGCGGCCGATCGCCTCCGACTGGCCGCGCTCCTCGGCGCCGATGCCCGGATAGGCGCCCGGCGTGTCGACGAACGAGAACACGGGCAGACCGAACTTCTCGGCCAGCTTCATCAGGCGCAGCGCCTTGCGATAGCCCTCGGGCCGCGACATGCCGAAGTTGCGCGCCGCGCGCTCCTTGGTGTCGCGCCCCTTCTGGTGGCCGAAGACGATGCACGGCTGGCCGTTGAAGCGGGCCATGCCGCCGACGATCGACTGGTCGTCGGCGAAGGTGCGGTCGCCGTGCAGCTCCTGGAAATCGGTGAACACCTCGGTGACGTAGTCGAGCGTGTACGGGCGCTGCGGGTGACGCGCGATCTGCGTCACCTGCCACGGCGACAGGCCGGAATAGATGTCCTTGGTAAGAAGCAGGCTCTTCTTGCTCAGCCGGTCGATCTCTTCCGAGATGTCGACCGCCGACTCGTTCTGCACGTACCGCAGCTCCTCGATCTTCGCTTCCAGCTCGGCGACCGGCTGCTCGAAATCGAGAAAATGTCGCTTGGTCATTCAGTAGCTCACCGGCATCGGATCGAGGCTGCGCCAAATGTACCAAGTGGCGACCGAGCGGTAGGGCGTCCAGCCGTCGCCCACCTCTCGGGCTTCGGCGCGCGACACCGGCTCGCCGCTGAAGTAGTTGACGCTGATCCCCTTGATCAGGCCGACGTCGTCGAGCGGCAGGACGTTCGGGCGCAGGAGGTGGAAGATCAGGAACATCTCGGCGGTCCAGCGGCCGATGCCGCGGATGATGACGAGCTCCTCGATGATCTCCTCGTCCTCCATCTCGCGCCAGCGCGCGGGCCGCACCAGCCCGGACTGGAAATGCTCGGCGAGGTCGCAGAGATATTCGACCTTGCGCGCCGACAACCCGGCGGCACGGATCTGCGGCGCGTCGAGCGCGAGGACGGCGCTCGGCGCGAGCCGGCTCGACGGGCCTGCGGTGAGCGCGACGAACCGGTCCCAGACCGCCTGCGCGGCCTTGACCGAGATCTGCTGCCCGACGATCGAGCGCGCCAGGGTCGTGAAAGCGTCGCCGCGGCTTTCGAGGCGGCCTTCGCCGAGGCGCGGAATGAGCTTCTTCATCACCCGGTCGCGCTTGACCAGGTGACGGCAGGCGTCGTCCCAGAATGCGGCGACGAGGCTCGGCGCGGTCGCGGTCGCCACGCTCAGCCCTTCACCCAGGTCGTGCCGTGCGCGCTGTCCTTCAGGACGATGCCCAGCACGGCGAGCTCGTCCCGGATGGCGTCGGCGCGCGCGAAATCGCGTGCTCGCTTCGCCTCGGCGCGCGCCGCGATCTTCTCGGCGATGTCCTCCTCCGATAGGCCCGCGCCGGCCTGCAGGTACACCCGCGGCACTTGCTGCAGGTGCCCGAGCGTCGCGGCCAGCGCCTTGAGAAGCGCGGCGTCCGAGGGCTTGCGGCTGCGATTGACCTCGGCCGCGAGCTCGAACAGGACCGACACCGCGATCGGCGTGTTGAAGTCGTCGTTCATCGCCTCGCGGAACGCGGCGGCGCGGCCATCGCGCCAGTCGACCGCGGCCGAGTGCGCGGGCGGGACGGCATCGAGCGCGGTGTAGAGGCGGCGCAGCGCGCTGCGGGCATCGTCGAGTCCGCCATCGCTGAAGTTGAACTGGCTTCGGTAGTGGGTGCGGACCATGAAGAAGCGGATCGTCTCGCCGTCGTAGCGCTTCAGCACGTCGCGAATGGTGAAGAAGTTGCCGAGCGACTTCGACATCTTCGCGTTGTCGATGTTGAGCAGCCCGTTGTGCATCCACACGTTGGCGAACGACCCGCCGCTCGCACCCTCGCTCTGGGCGATCTCGTTCTCGTGGTGCGGGAACTGAAGGTCCTGCCCGCCGCCGTGGATGTCGAAGTGCTCGCCGAGGAGCGCCTTGCACATCGCCGAGCATTCGATGTGCCAGCCGGGCCGGCCGAGGCCGTAGGGGCTCTCCCACTTCGCGTCGCCCGGCTCGCTCTCCTTGGCAGCCTTCCACATCACGAAGTCGAGCGGATCCTCCTTGCCGTCGAGAACGGCGACGCGCTCGCCGGCACGAAGCTGGTCGATCGACTTGCCCGAGAGCTTGCCGTAGCCTGGGAACTTGCGCACCGCGAAATTCACGTCGCCGTTTGCGCTTCGGTAGCCGAGGCCCTTCTGCTCGAGCGTGCCGATCATCTCGAGCATCTGCGGGACGTACTCAGTCGCACGCGGCTGATGGGTCGGACGCTCGAGGCCGAGTGCGTCGGCGTCTTGCTCCAGCGCTTCGATGTTCTCCCCGGTGAGGGCTCCGATCGAGATGCCGCGCTCGAGTGCACGCCGGATGATCTTGTCGTCGATGTCGGTGACGTTGCGAACGTAGGTGACCCGATATCCGGTCGTCTTCAGCCAGCGCTGGACGACGTCGAACGCCAGCATGAAGCGGGCGTGCCCCATGTGGCAGAGGTCATAGATCGTGATGCCGCAGACGTAGAGCCGGGCGTGACCCGGCTCGATCGGCGTGAAGCGCTCGGTCGCGCGCGTAAGCGTGTTGTGGATGCGAAGTGTCATGCAGCGGGGGCCTGCTTCGCACCTCGCGCCGCGTCGCGCATCGCGGCGAGAAGGGCTTTCGGCATCGTGTGCGTACCCTACAATCGATTCAGTATAGCGGTCCGCCCGAGCGTGAAATCGGCGTTAAAGGCACCGTCAGAGCGCTCCCCTTCCAACGATGCAATTCAGGATCCTCGCTGCCGGATTGCCACTCCTGCTGACGCTCTGCGCGGCCTTCGCGATGCCGGCGCGGGCCGCGATCGCCGAGGAGTTGAGCGAGGTCAGCCGGCTGCACCACGCCGGACAGACCGCCGCTGCGCTCGAGCGCGCCGAGCGTACCCTGGCAGCACAGCCGAAGGATGCCCAGATGCGTTTCCTGAAGTCGGTGATCCTCGCCGAGATCGGCCGGCAGGCCGAAGCGCAGACCATCCTGCAGCAGCTCGTCCAGGACTACCCTGAGCTCGCCGAGCCGCACAACAACCTCGCTGCCATCCACGCCGCCGCGGGCGACTACGGCAAGTCGCGCGCGGAGCTCGAGGAGACGATCCGCCTGAACCCCGCCTTCGCGCCGGCGCACGAGAACCTGGGCGACGTCCACGCCCTGCTGGCCGCGCAGTCGTACGCGCGCGCGCTGCGTCTCGAGCCGGCCAACGCGACGCTGCCGAAGAAGCTTGCGCTGGTGCGCCAGCTCACGGCGGTCTCGTCGGCGCCCAGGGCGGCGCCGCCGCCTGTCGCCCTGCCAGCGTCGGCACCGCGCCGCTAGCCCCAGATCGTCCCCCTTGCGACCAGGAGTCCTGAATGCACCCGTTCGTCACGCGCCTCGTCACCGCCGCCATCGCCGCAGCCGCGCTTTGCGCCAGCGGCGCGGCGCTGGCCCAGAAGGTCAAGCTCGCCACCTCGGCGGGCGACATCGTCATCGAGCTCGACGCTGCCAAGTCGCCGAAGAGCGTCGCCAACTTCCTCGAGTACGTCAAGTCGGGGCACTACAACGGCACGATCTTTCACCGCGTGATCGAGAACTTCATGATCCAGGGCGGCGGCATGAGCGCCGACATGAAGCAGAAGGAGACGCGCTCGCCGATCGCCCTCGAAAGCCGCAACGGCCTCACCAACCAGCGCGGCACGGTGGCGATGGCGCGCACTGCCGATCCGAGCTCGGCGACTGCGCAGTTCTTCATCAACGTCAAGGACAACGACTTCCTCAACCAGGCGCAGTCGCGCGACGGCAATGGCTACGCCGTCTTCGGCAAGGTCGTGCAGGGAATGGACGTCGTCGACAAGATCCGAGCCACCAGCACCGGCGCTGGCGACGTCCCCCTGCAGCAGGTCGTGATCAAGCAAGCAACCGTGGAGAAATGAGAGATGAGACAAGTCGATCTGGAAACGAGCGCCGGCAACATCCGAGTCGAGCTCGATGACGAGAAGGCGCCCGAGACCGTGAAAAATTTCCTGACCAACGTGGAGAATGGTCATTTTGACGGCACGGTGTTTCACCGGGTCATCAAGGGTTTCATGGTCCAGGGCGGCGGCTTCGAGCCGGGCATGAGCCAGAAGCCCACTGGCTCGACGATCAAGAATGAAGCGAGCAACGGCCTGAAGAACGACAAGTACACGCTGGCGATGGCGCGCACGTCAG
>JBDSLQ010000221.1:0-5729 GCA_039916285.1 Caldimonas sp. | reverse complement strand
ATTTCATCGGAGACCTCTTGGTCGGAGCGACTGCGCATTGTAGCTTCCGCAGTACGTCGCTCTGATTGAACGCTCGAAAGCGGCCGCTCAGAGCTGGAAACCTACGCGATGGGCAGGCCAAGGGTCGCCTGCTGGGCGACGGTCTGGTGCCTCGCGACAGTGCCCTGGGCCGCCACCGCAACCTCGCACGTCGGCTGGCGTTTCCTTCCGACCGCCAGTGCGTGTTGGTGGGGCTGAACCATATGCAACTGCTTAGCAGCCGCGCAGTGCAAGCGCAGTTGTGTGAATGGCTGGTGACGAAGCCCGCGGCGGGTTGGATGCATCCAAGAAACTTGGGCGCACCGCACTAGCCCTTCGAGCGCAATCCGGCGCTCGACCTGCGCCGCCCGCCGTTCGAGGCGCGGCGCCAGACGCGCCCGCCAAGGCAAGCCCGCGTCGATATAGTGGCGCTTTCCACGACGGCACTTGTGACGAGTGCCGAGCGCAATGACCCAATCGTCTTCGTCACCGGCAGTGTGGTGACCGCACTGGGCAATGGCGAGCGCTTCATCACGATCCGGAGCTGAGATGGGCGATGCGGCCTTGGCACTCCTGGGCTTGCCGCGTCTCGTCATCGGCGCCGACGAGGTTCGTTTTCCCGACCGGCGCTGCATCGCTCTGCTTGCCCTGCTCGCGCTCGACGGACGCTCGACTCGCGCGCGGATCGCCGCGTTGCTCTGGGACGAGCAATCCGACGCCGATGCGCGCCGCAACCTGCGCCGCGAGCTGCACCGGATGCGCGAGGCCGGGATGGACCCGGTGCTCGTCGCCGAAGGCGACGCGCTGTCGCTTCGCGATGACGTGCGCATCGACACCTCGACCTTCGCGATCGTGTGTGCCGGCTTCGACCCGGCAGCCGCGCTGCTGCTTTACGGTGGCGGCCTGCTGCCCGGATTCGAGTTGGGCGCGGCACCGGCCTTCAACGACTGGCTGTCGGCACGGCGCGAGACCCTGGCGCAGCATTGGCGAACGATCGCCGATCGTCACTGTGCCGCACTCGAGGACGGCGGAGACCTGCGCGGCGCCCTGGTCCTCGCGACCCGTCTCATCGCCGAGGATCAGCTGCAGGAGGGCCACTACCGGCGTGCCATGGCCTTGCATGCCCGCCTCGGCGAGCGCGAGGCCGCGCTCGACGCCTACGAACGGTGCAGAAAGGCGCTGGGGCGAGAGCTCGGCCTGCGCCCGCTGGCGCCGACGACCGAGCTTGCCGAGCGCATCCGCGCGGGCACGCTCCCGCTGCCGGTGCCGCGCGTGCCTGCGGTCAGGACGCTGGTGCTGTCGCCGGCCGAACCTGCCTTCGTCGGCCGGAAAGCGCTGCTGGCCGAACTGCACGAAGCGCTGCGGACACACCGACTCGTGCTCCTCGACGGCCCTGCCGGGATCGGCAAGTCACGCTTGCTGCGCGTCGTCGCCGCCGGCCGTTCCGACATCGGACTGCACGACACCCGCATGGGCGATGCGCAGGTTCCGTTCGCGGCCTTGGCGCGCTGGCTGCGCACCGCGGCCACGCAACCGGCGCGAACCGCCTGGCCCCTGTGGGTCGCCGCCGAGCTCGCGCGCCTCCTCCCGGAGCTGGGCACGCCTGCGCAGCCCGCCGCCTCCGAAGTGGAGCGCCTGCGCCTGTTCGAAGCGGCCCGCATCGGCCTGGCGTCGGGATACCCGGCGGCGCAGGTGCATGTCTTCGACGACTTCCAATTCGTCGATGAAGCGAGCGCGCAATGGTGGCGGTGGTGGCTCGAGCAGGAAACACCTGCGATGGCGACGCTCGTCGCCACCCGGCCGACACCGTCGGGCACCGGTTCGGGGCGAGCGCTGCGCGAGGCCACGCTCCGGCATCGAGCAGCCGAGATCACCGTCGAGGCGCTGGACGAAGAAGCGGTGTTCGAGCTGGTGCGTCAACTTTCCGGAACCGATCGGCCGGAGCGCTTCGCACGCCGGCTCTGGAAGGCGACCGCGGGCAACCCCTTGTTCGCGATCGAGACGCTGGCGCACCTCGTCGATCGCGGCATCGTCCGTATCGATGAACGGGGGCGATGGCACACGCCCTACGACGAAGCGACGCACGACTATCGCGAGCTGCCGATTCCGCGGTCGGTGCAAGCCGCGATCGCCGCCCGCGTCGAGGGCCTGGGCGACGCGGCGCAGCGCCTGCTCGAGGCCGCCAGCCTGATCGGCGACGATTTCGACATCGCGCTCGCGAGCGGCGCGACCGCGCTCGGCGAATGGGAGGCGCTGCAGGCGCTCGAATCGGCCTTGCAGGCCCGCATCGTGCAGCGTGCGTCCCGGCCCGGCTTCTATCGCTTCGAGCACGATTTGTTCGCGCATGCCATCCAGTCCGGCTTGTCGGCCGAGCGGCGTCAGCTCGTGCATCGGGCGCTCGGCGCGCGCTTGGCGCAGGGCGAGTCGGCTCCGGCGCGGGTGGCCGAGCACTACGAGCAAGGCGGTGACGTCGATGCAGCGCGACGCTGGCGCCTGCTGGCATTGGCGGCGGCACAGCGAAGCGGCGCCGTCCATGGCGTCACGGCCGAGGCCGACCGCATCCTGGCGCTGCACCCGGGAGCGGCGCAGGCGATTACCGCGCACCTCGCCCGCGCCGAGGCATTCGGTCAGCAGGCAGAGCCGGCGCTCGCCGCCGAAGCGCTGCGGGCGGCCCGCGCCTGCCTGAGTGACACGGCCGGGCTCCAAATGCACGTCGACGTGCTGGCTGCCGAAGCCGCCTTCGCCGCGCGCAGCAACTCGCCGGCGACGGTGCTCGAGTCACTCGGCGCCTGGCTCATCGACCCTCGCCTTACCCCGGCCCAGCGCGTCCGCCTGCTCGGTGCTCGCGCGGGTTGCCTCAAGACACTCGGCCAGATCGCCGAGTCGCGCGCCGATCTCGAGACCGCGCTCGATGTCATCGGCACGGAGCCGAGCGTCGAACGCGGCGACCTGCTCGACTGGCTCGCGCGCGGCGCCGCGCTCCAGGGCCGCTTCGACGATGCGCGACGGCACGCCGAAGCGGCGGCCGAAGTCTTCCGGGCGCTCGGCCACGCGGCCGGCCTTGCCGCGGCGCTGACGATGACCGGAATGGTCGCCCTCATGACCGGGCGCATGGACGAAGCCCTGCGCGACCTGCACGCAGCGCGCGATGGCGCCCATCGTGCCGGCGTCATCGGCCGCGAGCGCGGTGCCATCCTCAATCTGGTTCCGGCGCTCCACGTCCTCGGCGAGTACGACGCCGCGGCGTCGCTCCTCGAGGAAGGCTACCAACTGTCTCGTCTGTTCTCGAGCAGCGCCGAGCAGCAAGGCTTTCTGGAAGCGCGCTTCGTCTGCCGGCTCATCGCCGGCCAGCTCGACGGCGCTCTCGACGCGCGCGCGGAGCTGGTCGCCTTCGGCGCCTCGATCGGCGACCGGCACCGCCAGCTGTCCGGACTCCTCGTCGCGGCCGACATGCCGCTCTTGCTCGGCGATTCAGCCACGGCGGCCGAAACCCTCGGGACGGCGCTGGCACTGATCGACAGCGGCGAAGTCGATGTGCTGGCGGTGCCGGCGCGGGCCAAGGCGGCCTGGCTCGCCCTGCTCGCGGGAGACACCGCGCGCGCGCGACGCCACATCGACGCGGCGCTGCCGCTGTCCGGGCATTCGCGCCCCGACGACCAGTTGCTGCTGCAGGCAATGAACGCGCTCACGCACGTCGCCGAGGGCGAGGCAGCCGCCGCGCTGGCGGCCCTGTGCGCCGATCGCGCCGGCGCGACGCCGGAGCTCTGGTCGGTGCACCTGGTCGCCCGCGTCGAGGCGGAGTCGGCGGCGGGCGGCGTCAGCGCGGCAACGCTCGCCGAGGCGAGCGCCGAGCTCGAGGGCGGCAAGGTGCCGCCGCTGAACGCGCTCGAGCTGGCCAACGCGCTGGCGAAGGCCGGGGTCGATACGACCTTTTCGAGAGACGCGCGCGAGACGGCAGCGCGCCTGCGAGCGAACCTGGTGCGCCATCCGCGCGAGGCTGACCTGTTCGAGCGCCGGTTCGGCCGCTGGCTCGCTCCTGGCTGAGGAGGGTTCTTCTGGCCATGCTGCTGGCGCCCGATTGGACGCCCGATTGCTACGCCTTTGCAACGGCGTGCTCACTAAGCTCGGCGCATGCCAGCCAACGACGCACCGATCGAGCTCTCTTTCGCGCTCAGCATCCGGCTCGAGACGGCGTCCGAGCCCTGGCGCGCCGCACTCTCCCCGGCAGTCGGCCCGCGGCTCGAGTTCGCGTCGCCCCTTGACCTTCTGCGCCATCTCGCCCAGCTTGCGCCGTGCCACTCCGCTCCCGGCGGCTTGCGCTGAGTGGCGCCCGGTCTCACTCCCCCAGACAACAAAGGAAATGACATGAAGACATTCACGCAATCGCGGCCCGCCATCGCCTGCGCCGCGCTGCTGGCGTTCGCCGCACTGCCCTGCAGTGCCGGACATTCCGGCGTCGAGGGGTACGGATCGATCGCCACGAATTCTCTCCAGAGCGACACCGCCTATCAGAACCCCACGTTCCTGAACATTGCCCGGTCGGTGCAGTCGGCGGGATCTCCGGTAGGCAATATCGGCGACAAGGTGCTGGCGTACCAAGGCGAAGCGCAGTTCGGCCGGATCGGCGTCAGCTCGCACATCGGCGGCAACGCGACGGGCCTGCCGAACCTGTCGACCGGGGTCGATCTCAATCTCGGGTTCTTCGATGTGATCTCGCCGTTCAACCTGAATCCTCTGGCATCGAACTTCCTGCGGCTCGATGTCCAGTTGAACGGCACGATGACCGGCGGCGGCGCAACCGACTCGGGCAATTCGATCGGCAAGCTGACCACTGCCCGTTTCGGGGTGTCGATCAGCGACCCGATGAACGCGAACAACTTCAGGAACCTGTCATTCATCGAGTTCGTCTGGTTCGGCAGCAACTTCTTCCTCACGAACGAAAGTGCCGGCGGCATGGACGCTCCGAGATTCGTGCCCAACGCAGGTGCGGAACCCCGCTTCACTCAAAACTTCACTCCCGGTTTGCCCCCGTATTCATTCGCCACGAGCGGCTACATCGACGTGCCGCTCGATGGTGATCTGAGCAACCAGGGGGGCCCGGGGTCGTTCCTCGCGGCGGGCTCGCCGTTCCGCCTCGATTTCAGTGCCGCTGCCTCGTCGAGCTGCGGCAACGAGAAGCCTCAATGCACGGCGATCACCGATTTCGGCAGCACCGCCTTGATCGGCAATGCCCGCATCGTCGACCCCTCCGGCAATATCGTCGCGGGTGCCGGGTTCACCTCGGCGTCGGGCTACGACTACATCACGCCGCCGGGCTCGCTGAATGCCACGGCGCCGGTCCCTGAACCGGAAACCTGGGCACTGATGCTCGCCGGGATCAGCCTGATCGGCTTGATCTCGCGGCGGCGCAAGCCTTGATCTCCATGGTGTCGGGTGCCAACGCCATGACGCTCGATGTGGTGCGGCGGCATACCTCACGGGGTTGGGGCGCAGCGAAGCAGTGCACGGCGCCGTCGATATAATTGCGATTTCCACCACGGCACTCGTGACGAGTGCCGGATCGCAATGACCAAGTTCGTCTTCGTCACCGGCGGCGTGGTGTCCTCGCTGGGCAAGGGCATCGCTTCTGCGTCCCTCGCCGCGATCCTCGAATCGCGGGGCCTCAAAGTCACCCTCATCAAGCTGGATCCGTACCTCAACGTCGATCCGGG
>JBDSLQ010000220.1:0-9443 GCA_039916285.1 Caldimonas sp. | reverse complement strand
AGGTCCTGGCCCTCGACCAGCTCGATTCCCATCTGCTGGGCCAGGAAGGCGTGCTCGAAGTAGGCGCTGTTGTACATGCCCGGCGTGAGGACGACGACGGTCGGGTCGTTGACCGCGGCCGGCGCCACCGAGCGCAGCGTGTCCAGGAGCAGATCGGGGTAGTGCGCGACCGGCGCGATGCGATGACGGCTGAACAGCTCGGGGAAGAGCCGCATCATCATCTTGCGGTTCTCGAGCATGTAGGAGACGCCGCTCGGCACGCGCAGGTTGTCTTCGAGGACGTAGTAGCTGCCGCTGCCGTCGGCGTTGGCGGCGCGGACGATGTCGATGCCGGCGATGTGCGAGTAGATGTTGCCGGCGACCTCGACGCCCTTCATCTCGGCGCGGAACTGGGCGTTGCCGAGCACCTGATCGGCCGGCACGACGCCCGCCTTCAGGATCGCCTGCTCGTGGTACACGTCGTGAATGAAGCGGTTCAACGCGGTGACGCGCTGGCGCAGGCCACGTTCCATCTCGCGCCACTCGTGCGCCGGAATGACGCGCGGGATGAGGTCGAACGGGATCAGGCGCTCGGTGCCGCCGTTGCTGCCGGCCTCGTCGTCCTTGGCGCCGTAGACGGCGAAGGTGATGCCGACGCGGCGGAAGATCACCTCGGCTTCCTCGCGCCGCGAGCTCATGACCTGGGGCGGTTGCTCGGCCAGCCAGCGGTCGTAGCCGCCGTAGTGCTCGCGCACCGCGCCGTCGCCGCCCCGCATCTCGTCGAACCCGACTTTCATTCTGCCTCCGGGGTCGAGGGTAGCAAAGTCCGCGCCACCGACGGGCGATGTGCCCGCTTTCAGTGCAGCGGTGCCTGCGGTCGATGCCAGTAGCGCCGCGCGACGTCGCGCTGGCACGCTCCCTCGGCTGCTCCCTCGGCGCGCCATTGCCAGGCGCCGCACGCCGGGCTGGCGACGATGGCGATGCCGCGCTCGCGGTAGCGGTCGAGCACCTCGGCGGCAGGATGGCCGAACCGGTTGCGGTAGCCAACCTGGAAGACGGCGACGCGCGGCCGCACGGCGTCGAGAAAGGTCGGGCTCGAAGAGGTCTTGCTGCCGTGGTGCGGAGCGACCAGGACATCGCTGCGCAGCGACGGCCCGTGCGCGGCCACGAGCGCAGCCTCCTGCTCGCGTTCGATGTCGCCGGTCAGCAGCAGGCTGCGTCCGCCACCTTCGACGCGCAGCACGCAAGACATCGCGTTCGGTCGCAGTGCGCGCGCGTAGTCGTCGCCCTCCGGATGCAGGACCGTGAAGTCGACCCCGTCCCAGCGCCAGCGCTGGCCGGCGACGCAGCGCTGCGGATCGCGCGCCGTCTCGAGCAGCGGGTGGCCGTCCTCGAGCGAGCTCGAGAGCCTTTCGATCGCGACCGCGCCGAGCAGCGTTCGCGCCCCGCCGACGTGGTCGCTGTCGCGGTGGCTGAGGACGAGCAGGTCGAGGCGGCGCTCGCCGCGGCTGCGCAACAGCGGCACGAGGACGCGCTGGCCGGCGTCGCTCTCGCGCGAATACTGCGGTCCGCTGTCGAAGAGCAGCGCGTGGCGGCGCGTCCGCACCAGCACCGCGGTTCCCTGGCCGACGTCGGCGACGACGGCGTCGAAGCTGCCTTCGGCCGGCACCGACGCGGGCGGCACGAGCAAGGCAAGCGCGAGCGGCACGGCGAGCAGCTTCGCGCGCCAGGGCAACGGCAGGACGACGATCACCGCGGCGAGCAGCCCGGCCGCCTGCGCCCACCACGGCGCGACCGCGACGGTCCACACGGCGCCCGGCACCTCGGCAAGCCGGGCGAGCAGCGCATCGAGACCTTGCACGATCAGCGCGCCGAACGACCAGAGCGGCGCAGCAGCGATGCCGGCCAGGGCCAGCGGCGTGATCACCAGGGTGACGAGCGGAATCGCGACCAGGTTGGCGAGGAAGCCGACCAGCGCGACCTGCTGGAAGAAGACCAGCGTCAGCGGCGTCAGCCCGAGCGTGGCAATCACCTGCGTTCGCAGGCCGCCGCGCGCGCCCGTCGCCAGGCGGGCCGGCCAGGCGCGCCAGCCGGCGGCGGGCTGCGCCGTCGTCGCGTCGCTTCGCTCGGTCGTCGCAGGGGACGACGCCATCAGCAGGCCGACCGCCATGAACGAGAGCCAGAAGCCGGGCTGCGTCAGCGCCCAGGGGTCGAAGACCGTGACGACGAATGCTGCGCTCAGCAGCACGATCGCCCAGGGCCAGCGCAACCCGCTTGCCTGAAGCAGCGTCACCGTCGCGAGCATCCAGACCGTTCGCTGCGACGGCACGCCCCAGCCGGCGAAGAACGCATACGACGCCGCCGCGAGCAGACCGCCCCAGCGGGCGGCGCTCGGCGCTGGAACCCGGACCATCGCCCGCGTGCTGCGCCGCCACGCCGCGCCGATCAGCACGCCGGTCAGCCACGCGAACATCGTGATGTGCAACCCGCTGATCGACATCAGGTGCGCCACGCCGGTGTTGCGGAACAAGTCCCAGTCTTCGCGCTCGATCGCGCCCTGGTCGCCGATGGCCAGCGCTGCCAGCACGCCGGCGGCGCGCCGGTCGGCGACGTGCGCGTAGATGGCATCGCGGACGCGCTGGCGCAGCCGCTCGACCGGATGGCCGGCGCTCGCGTCGAGCAGCATCGCCGGCGCGTCGCGAACGTAGCCGGTGGCGCGGACGCCCTGCTCGAACAGTGCGAGCTCGTAGTCGAAGCCGTGCGGATTGTGGTTGCCGTGCGGCCGGCGAAGGCGCACCGTGAAGCGCCAGCGCTGGCCGGCGCGCAAGGCAAGGCGCGGCTGGACGAGCGCTGCGTCCTCGTGGAAGCCTGCGTACCAGCCGAGCGCGAGCAGGCGCGGCACCTCGGCGGGCGCGCCGCCCGCGTCGACTTCGAAGCGAAAGCGCAGGCCGCTCGGCCCTTGCTGCGGCAGGCTTGCGACGACGCCGGTGACGATGATGTCGCGGCCTTCGAGCTCTGCCGGCAAGGTCTCGGCCAGGCGCAGCGAGGCTCTTCCGCCCGACAGGGCGAAGCCACCCGCAAGCGCGGCAAGGACGACGAGCGGAAAAGCACGTCGCCAACGCGTGCCGACGACGACGGCGACGACCGCGCCTGCAGCGATCGCGAGGTAGGCCTCGGCCGGCCACAGCGCCCGCTCCTGCAGCTGAGCCGCGACGCCGGCAAGCCATGCCAGCGGCAGCGCCACCAGCCGTCCGCCGATGCCGGGTGCTGCCATCGCGGGAGTGTAGGATTTGCCCTCGACGCGCCCGCGAGAAGAACCATGTCCTCGATCTACGACCGCCTCACCGACCTCGATATTTCCCTGCCGGCGCTGGCCATTCCGGCCGGCGCCTACGTTCCTTTCGTTCGCACCGGCAACCTCGTCTACCTCTCCGGCCACATCGCCAAGCGCGACGGCAAGGTCTGGGTCGGCCAGCTCGGTCGCGACATGACCACGGCCACCGGCAAGAAGGCGGCGCGCGCCGTCGCCATCGACCTGCTCGGCACGCTGCACGCGGCCGTCGGCGACCTCGACAAGGTCGAGCGCATCCTGCGCATCACGAGCCTGGTCAACAGCTCGCCCGATTTCATCGAGCATCACCTGGTGACGAACGGCTGCTCGGAGCTGTTCGGCGACGTGTTCGCCGAAAAAGGCGCGCACGCGCGCAGCGCCTACGGCGTCGCGCAGCTGCCGCTCGGCGCCTGCGTCGAGATCGAGCTGATCGCCCAGGTCGCGGAATGACGTCGCCGCGCCCGCGGCGCGGCGCGGCTTCGAGTGCGGCCGGGTTCGCGTTCGTCGCCGCGCTCTCGTTCGGCGTCGTCATCGCCGCCCTGGTCTCGCAACATGCCTACGAGATGCAGCCCTGCCCGTGGTGCGTGCTGCAACGGCTGATCTTCGTCGCCATCGGCGTCTTCGCGCTGCTCGGCCTGGTCTGGCGCGGCGCCGCCGGCAGCCGCGTCGCCGCCACGTTCGCCCTCCTCCTCGCCGCCGCCGGCATCGCGGCGGCACTCTGGCAGCACTTCGTCGCGGCGAAGTCCGCGTCGTGCAACCTGACGGTCGCCGACAGGATCATGAGCGCGACGACGCTCGACCGTCTCCTGCCCGACGTCTTCGAGACGCGCGCCAGCTGCGCCGACGCGGCGGTGAGCCTGCTCGGCGTTCCCTACGCGATGTGGGCCGCGCTCGCCTTCCTCGTCTGCGCGATCGCGCTGGCTCGCATCCTGCGCGCGAGTGCCTGAGCCGGCAGGCGACGCCGTGTCCGCCGACGTCGTTCCCGCGGGCGCCAGGTCGGCCCCCAACGACATCGCCGCGAGCTGGCGGCGCGCATTCCGGCGGTGCGCATCGGCAGCATCGAGATGCGCGGTGCGCCGAGCGCGACCCGAACGGCCGACCGGCAGCGCCGGCAGGCGCGCCGCTCAGCCCGCGTCGGCGGCGACGACGCGGGTCGCCTTCGGAATCGCGTCCTGGCGCCGGCCTTTCCTGGCGCGCCGGCCGACGTAAGGCTCGAGCGCGGCGCCGCGCAGGACCTCGTCGCGCGGCTTGCCGCCGCGGCCGCTGCCTTCGATGCGCAGCGCAGACGCGAACACGGCGACGCTGACGACGGCATCCCTGGCGTCGAGATCGACCAGCGTCAGGCCGCGGCCGCCGTTGCCCTGCAGCTTCAGCTCGTCGAGATCGAAGACGAGCAATCGCCCGGCGAGCGTGAGGCAGGCCACGCGCGACGCGCCGGCATGAAGGCTCGACGGCGGCAATGGCTTCTCGTCTCCCTCGAGGGCGAGGAACGACTTGCCGCCGCGCTGGCGCGAGAGCAGGTCCGAGGCGCGCGCGAGCAGTCCGAAGCCGCCCGTCCCGGCGAGCATCATCACCTCCGACGGCGCGCCGGCGAAGTAGTGCGCCGGCTGCGAGCCGGGCTCGAGGTCGATCAGCGAGGTGATCGGCTGGCCGTCGCCGCGACCGCTCGGCAGGCTCGCCACCGGCACCGAGTAGACGCGGCCGTTGCTGCCGAAGACGAGCATCGCATCGACGCTGCGGCAGCCGAAGGTGCCGTAGAGCGCGTCGCCGGCTTTGAACGCGAGCTGGCCCGGCTCGATTTCGTGGCCCTTCAAGGCGCGCACCCATCCCTTCATGCTGACGACGACCGTGACCGGCTCGTCGACGACGCGCACCTCGGCGACCGCGCGCTTGCCGGCCTCGATGAGCGTGCGGCGCTCGTCGCCGTGCGCCTTGGCGTCGGCCTCGATCTCGCGGATCACGGTGCGCTTGAGCGCCGCCGGGCTGACCAGGATCTCGTTCAGCTTCGTCTCGTCGCCGCGCAGCTCCTTCAGCTCCTGCTCGATCCGGATCGCCTCGAGCCGCGCCAGCTGGCGCAGGCGGATGTCGAGGATGTCGTCGGCCTGGCGCTCGCTCAGCGAGAAGCGCTCGACCAGCGCCGCCTTCGGCTCGTCGGCGCCGCGGATGATCGCGATCACCTCGTCGATCCGGAGCAGGACGAGCCGGCGACCCTCGAGGATGTGGATGCGGTCGGCCACCCTGGCGAGGCGATGGCGCGAGCGCCGCTCGACCGTCTGCAGGCGAAAGCGCACCCATTCGCCGAGCAGCTGAAGCAGGCTTTTCTGCGTCGGCCGGCCGTCGGCGCCGACCATCGTCAGGTTGATCGGCGTCGAGCTCTCGAGGCTGGTGTGCGCGAGCAGCGCGTTGACGAGATCGGCCTGCGGCACGGTGCGCGACTTCGGCTCGAAGACGAGGCGCACCGCCGCGTCCTTGCTCGACTCGTCGCGCACCGCGTCGAGGACCGCGAGAAGGCTCGCCTTCAGCTGCAGCTGCTCGGCACCGAGCGCCTTCTTGCCGGCGCGGACCTTGGGATTGGTGAGCTCCTCGATCTCCTCGAGCACCTTCTGCGCGCTCGCTCCCGGCGGCAGCTCGGTGACGACGAGCTGCCATTGGCCGCGCGCCAGTTCCTCGACCTTCCAGCGCGCGCGCACCTTGAGCGAGCCACGGCCGGTTGCATAGGCGGCGCGAATGTCTTCGTCGGGGCTGATGATCTGGCCGCCGCCGGGATAGTCGGGGCCCGGCAGCAGCCTGGCGAGGGCGTCGGCATCGAGCTTGTCGTCCTTGAGCATCGCGATCGCCGCCGCCGTGACCTCGCGCAGGTTGTGGCTCGGGATCTCGGTGGCCAACCCGACGGCGATGCCGCTCGCGCCGTTGAGCAGCACGAACGGCAGCCGCGCCGGCAACAGACGCGGCTCTTCGGTCGAGCCGTCGTAGTTCGGGACGAACTCGACCGTGCCTTCGTCGATCTCGTCGAGCAGCAGGCGCGCGATCGGCGCCAGCCGCGCCTCGGTGTAGCGCATCGCCGCCGCGCCGTCGCCGTCGCGCGAGCCGAAATTGCCCTGGCCGTCGATGAGCGGATAGCGCAGCGCGAAATCCTGTGCCATGCGCACGAGCGCGTCGTAGGCCGCCTGGTCGCTGTGCGGATGGAAACGCCCGAGCACGTCGCCGACGACACGCGCGCTCTTGACCGCCTTCGGCCCGGCGCCGGTCGAAAAGACCAGGCCCATCCGCGCCATCGCGTAGAGGATGCGGCGCTGCACCGGCTTCTGTCCGTCGGCGACGTCGGGCAGCGCCCGACCCTTGACCACCGAGAGCGCGTACTCGAGGTAGGCGCGCTCGGCGTACTCGGCCAGGCCGACGGTGGCATCGGCGTCGGAGTCGGCAGTGAAGAGATCGAGGGTGGACATGGCGGTCGGCAACACCGGTGCGGCGCCGCGCGGGCGCCGCGGCGTCGGGGTCAGGAGGTCAGCGCGGGAAGCGCTCGCGCAGCTTGAGCTTCCAGAACTTGCCGGTCGAGGTGCGCGGCACGCCGTCGATCACCTCGTAGCGCTCGGGCAACTGCCACTTGGCGAAGCCGTTGCCGAGCAGGTGCTTGCCGAGAACGTCGCCGAGGTCCGCGGGGGCGATCTGCGCGCCCTGCTTCCAGACGATGCAGGCGAGCGGCCGTTCGCTCCACTTCGGGTCCGGGATGGCGATCACCGCCGCCTCGGCGACGGCCGGATGCGCCATCAGCGCGTTCTCGAGGTCGACCGACGAGATCCACTCGCCGCCCGACTTGATGAGGTCCTTGGTGCGGTCGGTGATGCGGACGAAGCCGACTTCGTCCATCGCGGCGACGTCGCCGGTGCGCAGCCAACCGTCGTCGGTGAACTTCTCCTCGGTCGGTGCGACGCGGTGGTACGAGCCGGTGATGAACGGGCCCTTCACCTGGATCTCGCCGACCGACTTGCCGTCCCACGGCGCGTCCGCGCCGTCGTCGCCGCGGATGCGCAGCTCGACCAGCGGCACCGGAACGCCCGCCATCGCGGCACGGCGAAAGCGCTCGGCCTCGGACCGCGTGTCGTCGCGCACCGCGGTCGTCGCAAGCGGCGAGGTCTCGGTCATTCCCCAGCCCTGGAGGATCCAGACGCCGTGCCGGGCAAAGGCGCGGATCAACGCCTCCGGCACCGCCGCGCCGCCGACCATCGAGCGCATGCCCTCGGGCAGGCGCCAGCGTCCGGGCTCCTCGGACTCCGCCCGCTCGAAGCGCTGGATCAGGCCGAGCCAGATCGTCGGCACACCGAGCGAGAGCGTCGGCGGGTGAAGCTGGATCAGGTCGAGCAGGTCGTCGGGATGCAGATGCGGACCCGGAAAGACGATCTTGGTCCCGGTCATCACCGCGCCGTAGGGAACGCCCCAGCAGTTGGCATGGAACATCGGCGTCACCGGCAGCAGCACGTCGGACGCCTTGAGCGACCAGTTCTCGCCGAGGCAGCCGACCAGCGTGTGCAGCACCGTCGATCGGTGCGAGTAGACGACGCCTTTCGGCCGCCCGGTCGTTCCCGACGTGTAGCACATGGCGACCGGGTCGTTCTCGTCGTGCGGCGCGGCGACGAACCCGTCGCCATCGGCTCCGGCGAGGAGCGCTTCGTAGTCGAGGTGCCCGCCGCCGGTATCGACCGGCACGCCCGAGAACGGGAAGACGATCACCTTCTCGAACGCATGCTTGTCCGCGAACTGGCGATAAAGCGGCAGGAGGATGTCGTCGACGACGAGGAAGCGATCGTCGGCGTCGCCGGCAATCCAGCCGATCTCGTCGGGCGCCAGGCGCAAGTTCAGCGTGTGCATGACACCGCCGGCGGCTGGAATGCCGAAGTAGCACTCGAGGTGGGCGTGGTGGTTCCAGGCCAGCGTGGCGACGCGGTCGCCCTTCTTCAGGCCGAGCGAGCCCAGGGCCGCGGCGAGGCGGCGCGTGCGATCGTGGAACTCGCCGTAGCTGTGCGTGCGCAGCGTCTTGTCGGGCAGGCGCGAGACGATCTGCTGCCGCCCGAACAAGGCGCCGGCACGATCGAGGAAGTGATTGACCGACAGCGGCACGTTCATCATCGTCGACTGCATGACGGGTTTCCTCGGGTTCATGCCGTGTCGGCGGGTTGACGCTCGCGTGCTGCGGCGAGCGCCCGGTGCTCGGGCTCGAGCAGCGACATGACGATCAGCGAGTCGTAGCCGGAGTCGCCGCGCACGCTCTCGCGCAGGCGCCCTTCCTCGACGAAGCCTTCGCTGCGGTAGAGCGCGAGCGCGCGCGTGTTGGCACTCTTCACATCGAGCCAGAAGCGATGCGCTCCCAGGTCGCGGAACGCCATCCGGGCGAGCAGGCGAACGCAGGTGCGGCCATACCCCTGGCCCTTGGGCTGCAGCACGATCCGTTTCAGCTCGACCGAGCCGTGCGGATTGCGGCAGCCCTGGAGGATCACGAAGCCCGCCGACGGATAGGCCGCGCCGGCCTCGACGATGAAATGGCGAAAGTCCGGAAAGCGCACGGCGCCTTCGTGCTGGACGCGCTCCCACGGCGTGATGAACGGCCGGTTGGCGGGATCGTTCTCGACCGAGCCGACGAATTCGAGGTCGGAGAGCATGGTCGGGCGCAGGCGGATCGCCTGTCCGCGCTCGATGTTCAATGGGGCACCCTACGGCCTTCGGCCCGTCCCGCCAAGCGGGAGCATGAGCGCTTGGGGCGGCCCGGCACGCTCACACGTCGACCTCGACGGCATCGCCGCGCAGCTCCATCAGCTCGCGGCGCGCCTGCGCTTCACCTTTGCCCATCAGCTTGCCGAGCGAGACGGCGGTGGCGGCGAAGCCGGCGGCATCGAAGCCGATCGGCAGCAGGCGCCGCGTCTCCGGGTTGAGCGTGGTGTCCCAGAGCTGCTCGGCGTTCATCTCGCCCAGGCCCTTGAAGCGGCTGACGCTCCAGCTGCCCTCGCGCGCGCCTTCCGTCCGGAGGCGGTCGAGCGTCGCGCGCAGCTCGTCTTCGTCGAGCGCGTAGATCTTCGCCGCCGGCTTCTTGCCGCGTGCCGGCGCGTCGACGCGACAGAGCGGCGGCTTGGCGACGTAGACG